>JARGNS010000089.1 GCA_029213105.1 Planctomycetota bacterium | reverse complement strand
GCACGCCCTACGGCCGGTCGGGTGCGATCATCACCAAGGACTACGCCAGCATGATGAAGGCGATGCGCGGCATGAACGCCGGCCTCGTCTACCTGCACAACGGCACGATCGGCGCGGAGGTGCACCTGCCCTTCGGCGGCGCGAAGGCGACGGGCAACGGCCATCGCGAGGCCGGCATCGCGGGCATCGACTTCTACAGCGAACTCAAGACGGTCTACATGGACTGGTCCGGCGGCCTGCAGCGCGCCCAGATCGACTAGCCCGGGCGCCCCACCCGCCCACGCGGCGCGTGCCCAGGGCCCGCCCGACTGCAGGCCGCGCGTCTAGCCGACGTGCGACTCGGCCGCCTCGCGCTCCGCGCGCGCCTTGGCGCGCTCGCGGGCGCGCTCGGTCTGGCCGATGCGGGCTTCGCGCCACGCGGTCAGGATGAAGAAGCCCCCCAGCGCGCCGAGGATCAACGCATCCGACGAAGGCCACAGCAGCAACACGAAGAAGAAGCAGCCCGCACCCACGAACGTGCCCACGCGCGCCGTGAGCCCATAGGCCGAGGCGGGGGCGAGCTTCGTCATCAGGCCGGCACGCAGCGCCCGGCCGCCGTCCGCCGGCAGCGCGGGGACGAGGTTGAACACCCCCATCAGGGCGTTGATGGCGAAGGCCGCCCAGAGCGGCTCGTCGAACCACGCGTGCAACTCCAGCCAGGGGAAGGCCCCGTGCACCGCGGGCAGCGCGAACAGGGCGCCCGCGATGACGAGGTTCAGCGCCGGGCCCGCCAGGGCCACGCGCAGCTCGTCCTGCGGCTTGCCGCGCTCGACGTACGCGAACGGCACGAGGTGCAGGAAGATCCCGCTCACCGCGAGCCCGCGCCGCCGGGCCATCCACGCATGGGCCAGCTCATGCAGAAGCACGCTGCCCAGCAGGATCGTGCCCGGTACCCAGAGCGCGTGCTCCGGTGTGGAGTAGAAGACGAGGTACGCGAACACGATCGCGATCACCGGGTCGAGGTAGACGCGCACGCCCCCCACGCGCAGGAGCCGGATCCACATGCCCGCCGGCTTCCCGGGTTGGGCGCGGGTCGGTTCCTCCGGCGGGGCAGCAGCCCCGCCGGGGATCTCGTCGGGGCTTGCGTCCGAAGTCACGCCGGGATCAGCGATCGACGAACGTGCCGCCGTTCTCCTCGGCAAGCTTGGCCATGAACTCGTTGCCCGGCTGCATGTCGACGGCGATGCAGTGCACCACCACCTGCTGCTTCTTGTTCCACTCGCGCACGTGCTGAAGGATGATCTTGAAGTCCATCAGCTTGGCAACGGGGAACGAGGTGTCGGTCGGCGCCCCGTCGGAGAGCAGCACGATCGTGTCGAGCGCGATGTTCGGGTACTTGTCGTCGAAGTTGATGAGGCCGGCCATCTCGAAGCCCATGCGCAGCGCGCCGTCCGTGAAGGTCGAGCCGTGCGCCTTGAGTGCACGGATCCACGCGAACGCGGCTTCCTTGTTCTTCTTGTTCGCCTTGACCAGCGACTTCTGCCAGGCCTTCGCGCCCTGGTTGTAGGCAATGATGTTGAAGGTGTACTCCTTCGGCATCTTCTCGATCGCCTTCTTCAGCTCGTGCTTGGCGACGTCGATTTTCGGGCCGCTGAGGATCTCCTCCGGGGGCGGCGGCGGAGGCGGCGGCTTGTTTCCGCCCGTGACCGTGGGCGGCGGCTTCCAGCGGTCCTTGGGATTGTCGTTCTTCGTCTCCTTCTTCATGGAGGCGGAGACGTCGATGATGAAGAGCACGCGGTCGGACTTGATCTCGACCCCGTAGAAGTGGATGCGCGGGAACTCGGGCTTCTTGCCCGTCTTGACCTCGACGTCCTTCTCGAAGTCCTCCTTGTGGTCGGCCCACCACTTGGACCAGACGTCGGCGTACGGCTCGAAGTTCTCCCCGGTGAGCTCGCGCAGTGCCTTGCCCATGCCCTGGGCCAGGCGCGGCGAAGCCGCGGACAAGCCGTTGATCAGGTGCGGCACGGCGCGGTGGAGCTTGCGGGCCGTGGCGATCTGCGACGCGCGCAGGACCACCGACCAGTCCGGGTCGGCCAGGCGACCGATGACGAGGTCTTCCCACTTCTCGGGCGCGTTGCCGAGCGCATCGAGGGCCGCCATGCGGACGCGCGGATCGGCGTCCTTGCCGAGCGTGCGGACGAGGTGGCCCCAGGACTCCTTCTCACCGAGGGTGAGTGCCGCCACACGCACGGCGGCCGCCCGGTAGGGCCAGTCCCCACCGGCCTTGGCGCGCTTGAGGATGTTCTTGCGCAGGGCCTCGGGGCCCTTGGCCACGGCGGCCACGATCCCGTCGGCCGCCTTGCGCTCGTCAGCCAGAAGACCCTCGAGGTCCTTCATCTGCGTGGCGAGTTCCTTGGTGCGTCCCTCGTCAGCCGCGGTGTAGCCCTTGAGCCCCTTCTGGAGCAGCTCGGAGTGCTCGGCCGACGCGTCGGCGAGTTCCTTCTCGATCGAGGAGAGGACCTGCACCTCCTTGAAGAGGGCGTCGGCCATCAGGCGCCAGGCACGGCCCTGGCCATCGCTGGCGACCTCCTCGAGCAGGGCGAGCTTGGCCTCGGAGTTGCCGCGCTGGGCGAAGAGCGTCTTGTACTTCGCCTGGACGGCCTTCCACTCCTTGCCGGTCAACTTGGCGTGCGCGGAGGGCGCGGCCAGGGGCAGCAGGAGCATGCACGCGATCAGCGCGATCGACAGCGTCCAGGGGCGTAGGCGGGCAGCTCGCATGGGGCGGTTCTCCGGCCGCCCAGTCTACCGAAACCCGCGGCGCCGCGGCCCTACTCCAGTCGGAAGTAGCGAACCCCGCCCACGACGGGGCTGGGCGCGTTCTCCTTGAACTGGGCCACGGCCTTGCGGTCGTCCTCGCGGCCCGTGCCGAGGAGGGTACACATCCAGACCGTGCCCTTCTCGAAGGGGACCTTCACCCAGATGCCGCCGCCGGGCGCCGGCGGCGCGTCGTCGTTGCGGGGCCGGATCTCGTCGCCATGCGTCGGCGGAACGACCAGCGCCGTGAAGCCCGGCACGTGGTCGCCGCTCTCCACGGTCCCGCCCCAGGGGCCGAGCTCGGCCACGAGCGCGTCGAAGGCTTCCCGCCAGGAAGGGACCAGGCCCGGATCGGCCTCGAGGGCGGCGGGCCAGGCCCACGCGAGCATGGCCTCGTCCGTTGCCGCGGCGTCGAGCTTCTCGTCGGACAGCGTCTGCAGCATGCCGCGCGGTACGGCCGCGAACGCCTCGCGCCCCTGGGTGTGCAGCATGTAGGAGCACGAACCGAAGGCGAGAGAGATGAGGATGGCGAAGATCGCAGGAATCCGACCCCGCTTGCCGGTCTTGCTGATCAAGGCCAGCGCCAGCGCGGCCAAGCCGATGGGGATGAGCGTGGCCTTCCACGGCCCGACCAGCGAGACGAAGCCGCACACGAAGCTCAAGACGAGGGCGGAGATCGCCAGACCCGAGATGGGCATCACCCTCTCGGGCGCGTTCGGCAGCGCGGCCTCCGCGGCGTGGGACTCGGGTGCAGAAGCGTCGGCGGGCGGCAGGTCGTCCATGGGCCCGGTTCTACTCCGGGGCGGCGCCCTTGCGACCCCCCGCGCGAGCCGGTACACCGTTCCGGCCCCCCCTCGGACCCACCCGGACATGAACCCCGGCCCGCAGCATCCCGACCCGTCCGACTCCCAGCCGCGACTCGGCATCTGGCGGCTCAGCCTGCCGGCCGCGCCCCGGCCGCTCCTGCTGCGGCGCGACCGCCCGTTCGATGCCGAGGCCCCGGTCGTCGACGTGCCGGATGTCATGCGCTACGTCGCCAGCGCACGCACGAGCCTGCACGGGCCGCTCGTGCTGGAGATCGAGGGCCCCGGGGATCCACTGGCCAGCCCCGAGAGCGTGCTGCGCATCCTCGCGCTCATCCGCGAGCACCCTCCGGACGTGCTCACGGGCCTCGTCATCGATGGGCCGCTGCTGGGGGAGTACACCGACGAGCTCGAGCAGTTCGGCCTGGGCTACCTCGTCCTGCGACTCGACGCCGCCACGCCGCGCGCCGCCGAGCGACTCGTCGCCGCGGCGGACTTCCGCGCGGACACCCTCGACCGGGCCGAGGCCGCGCAGCTCATGCTCGACGAGACCACGCGCGCCATGGCCATCGCCCAGCGGGAGGGCATCGCGCTGGCCGCACGCACGACGCTGATCCCCACGGTGAACGGCTACGAGATCGAGGCCCTGGCGAACCTGGCCCTCAAGGGCGGCGCCGAGCGGCTCGATGTCGTGCCCCACGTGGTCGTGCCCGGCGCGCCGCTCTCGCGGGGCGTCTCCCCCACCGCGCTGGAGCTCGAGGATGCGCGGGCCATCGTCGATCGCGTCTTCCCCGGCCGCTCGTACGGCAGCGACCGGCGCGTCACGGACTGGATCCACCCCCAGCGCTCGCAGCTCGTCGACCTCGACCGACTCGATGCCGTGGACGTGTTGCGCACGCTGCCCGACCCGGAAGAGGGGCGCGAGCCCGCGCAGCTCCTGCCGCGCCGCGAGCCGCAGCTCATCGCGCTGGCCAGCCGCGACGGCACGCTCGTCGATACGCCGCTGGCTGCCGCACGGCAACTGCGCATCTACGCGGTGACCAACAACCAGATCCGGCTGCTCGGCACCCGCTCCCTGGAGGAGAACCCGCGCCGGCGCTACGACGGCATCGGGGACGCCCGCTCGTTCCTACGCGCGGTCGTCGGCTGTCGCGCGGTCGTCACGACGGCGTTCTCGGCCCGCGCCGTCACGCTCATGCGCGCGGTGGGGATCCGCCCCGTGGCCGTCGGCGGCCCGACGGAGGCCGTGCTGGACCGCGTCGCGCGCGGCACGCTGCGGCAGGTGACGTAGGGCGCTACTTGAGCGTCCACTCCACGTACTCACCATCGATAGCGCGGGTCAGCTTGATCCACTGGACGTCACGCGTGATGGTGTGACGGAAGGCGAGGTCGAACTCGTACTGCCAGCGATCGTCCACCGTGATGAGGTTCCCGTTGAACGTCACGGGGCGCGCGGAGATGCGTGCACCGGCGCTGTCCTCGAGGATGAACGTCTCGGTGGTCGGGCGCGTGAACTCGCGCGCCCGCAGGATGATCTTGAAGCTGGTGTAGCCGTATTCGAAGTAGGCCTTGTGGTTCTCCTGCACCTCCTCGGGCGACCCCTCGAAGCGCAGCCACGCGGCGTCCTCGAGCGTGGCGATCAGCACGCCATCCTCGCTGCCGCGCGTGAAGGCCTCCTTGGCCTCCTGGTAGCCGGCGAATCCGGTCGGCGCCGAGCCCCCCGCGACGGTGGGTGTGACGTTACCCGTCGTGGGCGGCCCACTGTCGTTGCTGTTGCAGGCCGCGAGGCAGGACACGAGCAGCAGGAGGCTCGCAATGCGAAGGATGGGGGCATGGCGCATGGGGACTCTCCTGGCGATGGCTCCGGGGGGAGCGACCCGTAGACTGACGGGATGCTCCACCTGGACGACGTCCAACTCTACGATCTTTCCGAGGCCGGGCCCCTCCTCTTCAAGGATCCGGCCCGCCTGACGCGCGAAGCCCGCATCCGGGTCATCCCCGCCACCCGCGTCGGATCGGCCCTGGCCCTCCCCGCCCCCTGGGTCGAGGCCGAGGCCGGCCGCAGCGACGCCGACCCCATCTCCCTGGCCACGTACTGGCTCGGCCGGCTCGCGCCCGCCGCGCCGGGGGCCCGCAAGCCGCGCCGCGCTCGCAGCAAGCTGCCGGCCGAGGGTCTCCTCACGGCCGAGGAGGCCGCCGCGCAGCTCTTCGCCACGGCCCCGGCGCTGGAGCGCCTCGACCGCGAAGGCCGGATGCCGTCCCTGCGCGTGGACGACGCCGTGCGCTACGACGCCGAGCTCGTAGCCCTCATGGCGGCCGAGCCCGAGAACGCCGAGGCGGCCGAAGCCCGGCGCACCGACGTGCGGGCCTGGGCGCGCTACGAGTACGAGACCGCCCGCACAGCCCCTGCGCCGGCGCCCCACCCGCTGGAGCCGCTGGCCGGTGCACCCGCCGACGCCCCCACGCTGCCCGATACGCCCACACAGCCAGACACGCCGAGCCCGGACGGGGGCCATGCCGCGCCGGAGTCCCCGGCAGAGGACGTCGCAGGGCCCGGCGCGTACGAGATCCCGAAGGATCTGGGCTTCGACGACGAGCCCGCCTCCGACCTGCTCGACATCGAAGGCTTCGACACGGTCGACGAGGACTGACGCCCCGGCTCCTCGCCGGTCCCCTACTCTTCGCCAGCCTTGTCGAGGGCGTCGAGCGACTTGCGGAAGCGCTCGCGGATGGCCACCGGGAACAGGGGCTCGACGACATCCACGGTCTCGGCCATGAAGCGCGCGGTGACCGAATGCTCGAGCGTGTCGTGCAGCTCATCCTCGCCCGCGAAGTGGCCCCACAGCACGAACGCGATCGCCGCAAACGTCAGCGCCATCACCCCGCCGAGCACGAAGCCCAGGACCCGGTCGAGGCCGCCCAGGTTCACCGACTTCACGGCGCCCTTGACGATGAACGCCAGGAAGCCGAACACCAGGATCGTGGCCGCCATGATGCCCAGCCACGCGATGACCGGCGTGGTCATCTCGGGGACGGGGAGGCGCTCATCCAGCCAGTCGCCCACGGGCTCGTAGAAGCGCGTCGCGCCCCAGAGCCCGGCAATCAGGCCAATCGTGCGCACGAGCTGCCATGCGAACCCCTTCATCGCCCCGCGAATGCCGAGGACGACGCCAAGGCCCAACACGATCATGTCGGGCACCGTAGGGGTGAAAGCCAGGGGAGCCATGGCGGGATCGTACCCGTTCACCCAGGCCAAGACGGAACGAAGGCCGCCCTGCCGGCCCCGGTAGCATCGCCGCGACCCCGACCGGAGCACGCCATGCGTCACCAGACCCCTCTCACGGCCCTCCTGCTGGCCTTTGCACTCCTTGCGGCCCCCGCGCATGCGGACGAATCGGACGCCGGGGGAACCACGACCAAGGAGGCGCCCAAGGCCGAGGCGCCGGTCACGGACCCCAAGCTTGCCGCCGAGCAGGCCCGCATCCAGAAGGCCGTCGATGACCTCATGCCCGTCGTCGCCAAGCTGCGCGGCCTCGACTGGAAGCGCCCGGTCAAGGCCGCGGTGATGACCCGCCCCGATCTGCGCAAGTACATGATCAGCGAGATCGACAAGGAGACGACGCCGGAGGAGTGGGCGCGCGACACGCGCATCCTGCAGCGGGTCGGCCTGCTCAAGGCCAACGAGAACCTCAAGGACATGGCGCTCAACATGTTCGAGTCGGCGGTCGCCGGCTTCTACAACCCGCAGACGGGCAACATGTTCGTCATCGAGGGCATGGACGTCGAAGGCCAGAAGCCGACGATCGTCCACGAGTTGATCCACGCGCTCGAGGATCAGCACTTCGACCTCGAGGCCATGGAGAAGCCCCACCGCGACAACGATCCGGACCGCCAGTTCGCGATCCGCTGCCTGTGGGAAGGCAGCGCGGAGTACGCCCGCCGCCTGTACCAGGATCAGGAGCCGTCCGTCGCCCAGCACTACTACGTGGCCCAGGGCAAGAACCCCTCGGCTGCCGCGCAGCAGGCGATGATGCAGACCACGCCGACGTACATGCTCCTGTCGACCCTGCTGCACTACCGCACCGGCCCGAACTTCGTGATGCACCAGTTCCGCAAGTACGGCTACGTCGACGGTCTGCAGCGACTCTTCGATGACCCGCCCACGACCCAGGAGCACGTGCTGCACCCCCACAAGTGGCTGGGCAGCAAGCGCGACTACCCGCGCAAGGTCGTGTGGGGCGGCGACATCGCCACGAGCCTCGGCGCACCCTGGAAGAAGATCGACGAGCACAGCATCGGCGAGCTCGATCTGGCGATCTTCCTGGACTACTTCCACGGGGACAAGAGCGGTCGCCTCAACCAGATGGACATGGGCCTCGGCAAGTTCGTGGACGGTCGCTCGAGCACCGCGGCGCGAGGCTGGGATGCCGGCCGCGCGATGTTCATCGAGAACGATGACCATCACATGATCGTGGTGCAGGCCTTCGCCTTCGACAGCGCGTCGGACGCGGAGGAGGCCGGGCGCCTCCTGGCCGAGGCGGCTCGCAAGGCCGCCGGCGACACCTGGAAGGGTGACGGCTGGCAGCGCGATGAAGCCGCCAAGGGTCAGCACATGACCTACGACTTCCACAATCGCCACGGCCACGGCCGCGTGCTCATCCGCGGCCAGGAGGTCCTCGTGCTCGACGGGGCACCCGACGGGCAGTTCGACGCGGCCTGGGGCACCCTGGCCAAGACACGCTTCGAGCAGGACACGGCCGACCAGGGCGACTCCGCCCCCAACCCCTTCGAGGGCTACGACATCGTCGACGCCCGCCGCGGCCTGGGTCTCAAGCTGCCGGCCGGCTGGACGGCCAAGGAAGGCGGCCGTTCGCCGGCCGCCTTCGCCACCGCCACGAAGGACGGCGTCTCCGTCACGTTCATCGTGATCGGACAGGAGATGTCCCACGCGGGCATGGGCCGGATCGGCAAGATGCTGCTCGGGCCGATGTTCAGCGAGAAGAAGACCGCGCCGACGTCGGTCATGGGCGAGAAGGGCCTGAAGCACCCGCTGCCGACCCCTCCGGGCATGCACGGCATGATGCACTTCGCGGCGGATCTCGCGCGCACGTACGTCGTCGCCGTCACCGGCCCGAAGGACAAGGCCGCGGCGCTCGCCGACGACATCCAGCGGATGCTCGACGGCATGCCCGGCCCGCTCGACACGGCTCCCAAGGCCGACGGCGGGCTGGAGGGTGAGGGCAAGCCCCCGGCCGGCCTGCGCTCGATCCCGGGCTACTAGCCCGGGCAAGCCGCAGGCGTGCGCCGGCGGCTGACACCGACTACTTGGCGCCGGGCTTCATCACGAAGCGATGGTTCTCCACCAGCTGGAGGAGATCCATGGCGCTGATCACGCCGACGACCTTCTTCTCGTGGGTCACGACGACGTGATGGACGCCGTGCTTGCGCATGACGCGTGCGGCCACGTGCGCGTCGTTGTACTGGGGCACCGACCACGTGTGCTCGGCCATGATGTTGCTGAGCGGCGTCGCGTCCTTCAGATCGGCGAGCAGGTCCGTCTTCGAGACGATGCCCGCGAGCTCGTCCTCGGGACCGACGATCGGCACCGCGCTGATGGCGTGCTCCTGCATGAGCTTGCGCGCCCGGGCCACGGTGTGGTGGCGCTGCAGCGTGAAGACGGGGGTCTGCATGAGGTCGCTGATCTTGGCGGACATGGCGGGCTCCTGGGGTGGTCGCGTCGCGATTCGTGCGCGGGAGGCTACGCTGGAGCCATGCGCCACGCCATGTCCGTTCTACTGTTCCTCGCCTGCCTGGCCCCGGCCCACGCCGAGGAGGCGCCGCGCCTGCGCGTGGACGGCAAGGACCTCACCCTGGCGGGCGGCCTCCAGCGCGGCGCCGACGGCCGCATCTGGATCACCACCCCGGATCTACGGCGTGCGCTCGATGTGATCGTGAAGCCGCTCATTCCGCGCCCTCCGCAGGGGCGCCGTCCCGACCGACGCCGGGAGCGCGAGGGCTGGCTGCTCTGCGGCCGCGAGCGCTGCGACGTCTACCGGGGGGAGGTCCAGGGCAGCCAGGCCGAGCCGTCGTTCGAGCTGGCGAAGGTCGCCAAGCTCCTGGGGCTGAAGCACAAGGCCAAGGACGGCGTGCATGACGTACGCACACCGGGGGGCGCCTGGAAGGTGCGCCAACCCAAGCGGGCGCGTCTCGGGGCGCTGCTGCCGGACTTCGCCCTGACCTTCATGGATGGCGGCACGCATCGGGTGCGGGAAGCGCGCGGCAAACGCCTGGTACTCGTGACCTGGGCCTCGTGGAGCCCCACGCGCGAGCGGCTCGAGCCGTGGCGTGCGGCGATCACGCAGCGCGCCGGCAAGAACGTCATCCTGGTGCTCGCGGCCTTGGATCTCGAGGGCGAGGAGCACGTGCGCGACTACGCGCAGTTCGCCGGCGCCACGAACGTCGCCAT
>JARGNS010000088.1 GCA_029213105.1 Planctomycetota bacterium | reverse complement strand
CAGCGTGTGGAAGAGGGGACCTTCCGCGAGGACCTCTACTACCGCCTCAACGTCGTTCCGATCGTGGTCCCGCCCCTGCGGGAGCGCGGGGCGGACATCCACGTCCTGGCCACCGCGTTCCTCAACCAGGTCGCCCAGAGCATGGGCCGCGAGCCCCCCGCCATCAGCGACAACGCCAAGCGCTGGCTCGAGCGCCAGGAGTGGCCGGGCAACGTCCGCCAGCTCCGCAACGTCATGGAGCGCTGCGTGATCCTCCTGGACGGGGACACGCTCGAGGTGCGCGACCTCGAGGGCCTCTCCGCCCCCTCGGCGGCCGCTTCGGCCCCGGATGTCTTCCAGAGCGCCCAGACCTTCGAGGAGTTCAAGCACGAGTCCGAGCGGCTCTTCCTCCAGCTCCGCCTCCAGGCCAACGAGTGGAACGTGAAGCGCACCGCCGAGTCCCTCGGGATGCAGCGCAGCAACCTCTACAAGAAGATGGAGCGCTACGGCCTCAAGTAGCGTGAGCGGCCGCCGCGTCCCCAGGGGGGGACAGGCGCCGTCCCCGGAAGGCGTCGGCGCCACGAACGCGAGCCGGGTACCGGGGGGATCGACGGCACAACATGCGATGGGGCCCCGGGTTATGGTGTTCCCTCGGAGGAGGGCGCCGGGGGTGCCGTTCGGCCCCGGCTTTGCGCTGTGCGGGGCATCCTTCGCGAGGACGCATGCCGCCGACCACAGCCCGCCACCCGGTCCTGCTCTGGCCCGGTGCGCTGCTGCTCGCCGTGCTCCTCGCCGCGCCCGCGCTCGGCAAGGGCAGCGCCAAGCCGGCGGCCAAGTTCAGCGAGGTCGTCACGGCGTGGCAGGCCGGCTCCTTCGAGGGCGTCGCGCGCGCCATGGAGGCCAAGGGGGCGGTCAGCTTCCGGCTCCTCGCGGCCCCGTTCTCGGGCAAGGCCCGCAGCATGCGCCCCGAACAGGCCCGGGCCAGCCTGAAGGCCTACTTCAAGCAGCTCAGCGGCCTGCGCCTGGTCGATGTGACCCCGAAGCGCAGCCCGGCCAGCGTGCGGCTGTACGACTACACCTACAAACAGGATGGGGAGAACGCGCGGACGACGCGCCTGCACGTACAGCTGAAGCAGGATGGGAATCGTCTATGGGTCCTGGCGTCCGTCACGGAATCGCCCAAGCCGCGCAAGCCCAAGTAGCGCTCGGCCTGCTCGTCCTCGCCGCCTGCCTCTTCGCGGGCTGCGGCGCAGACGAAGAGCAGGCTCGCGCCCGGGCCGCATCACGCCTGCACGCAGGCGGCCAGGTGATCGCACGCGATCTCGAAACCCGCATCGCCGCCTGCGAGCAGGCGCTCGAGGAACTCCCCGCGGCGCTCGACGCGGCGGGCGAGGACGAGACGACGCGCTGGCAGGCCCTCGACACCCTGCGCCAGGAGCACGGCGTCACGGGCCTGCTGTGGGAAGGGCCCGACAACGCCCGCGTGTGGGCGGGGCGGCCGATCCAGCCTCATGGGCTGCCGGCGGCGCGGCCGTGGGAGCGCTCGTTCGGCACGGACCCGGATGAGTACTACCGGCTGCATGCCGGACCCTTCGTACGCGCCGTGGTCGTCGGTCCGCAGACCGCCGCGGGAGGACGCGCCACCGCGACCTGGTTGCTCGAGGAGATCGGGCCCGCGCAGGTCGCAGACGCTCCCTTCACGGCACGCTGGCTCGAACCGCTGGACCTGCTCGAGGTCACGCTGCGACATCCGAGCGCCCCGGAGGACGCGGACTGCGAAGGCGCCTGCCACCGGCGCGTCGACGTCCGCGCCCCCGACGGGCGCGTGGTCATGGTGGCGGACCTGCGTGTCCATGATCTGGACGTCCTGCGCGAGCGCATCGAGATCGAGCGCGCCGGGATCGTCGGCGCGGTGGCGCTCCTGCTGTTGCTGTTGGTCACGATCGGGGTCGTGCACGCCTTGCGGCGGCGCGTGCGAGACCCGATGTGGCGCTGGCTCGGCCTCGGCGCCTGGGTCCTGGTCGCACGCGGCGCCCTGAAGCTCGTCGACCTGCCGGCGCGCTTCCCGGCCCTGCGCGAGGCCTTCGCCCCCACCGAGTTCGCCGTCGAGACGCTGCTCGGTTGGCTTGCCTCGCCGGGCGACTTCGCGCTGACGGCGAGCACGTACCTGCTCTGCACGATCTGTGTGACCTACGCCTTCCGTCATCTGCAGGTACCGCGCCGCCCCCTCTGGCGGGCCGTGACCCTCCTGCTCGCCCTCGCGACGACCTGCGTCGCCATCAGCGTCTGGCTCTACACGGTCGACGCGGCGGTCGGCGGGGGGCAGACGCCGTTCTTCCAGGCGAACACCTTCGTCCCCTCCGCCCCGCCCGCGCTCATGCTCTTCGCACTGGTCGCCACGACGGCCACGACCTATCTGGTGACGCACATCGTCTTGCGCCGCGGCCTGCGCGCCCTGCCGGGGCGGGCCCCCGGGATTCGACGCGTCGTCCTCCTCCTCCTGGCCCTCCTGGCCGTGGCCGCGGCCCTCGCGCTCTGGGTCCGCCCGCATTGGGTGGCGTACGCCCTCGTGGCCACGGCCGCGCTGCTCGTGGGACGCGCCGAAGGGCGCTTCGCCCTGGCCCTCCCGGGGCGCGTGCTGGTGCTCAGCGTGCTCGCGGTCGCGTTTGCCTACCCCGTGCTCTGGACGCGCGTGGAGGAGCGGGCGCGCGACGCCCTCGGGGACACGCTCGACGAGTTGCTGGGGAGCGAGGACAACGCCAAGGCCGGCGTCGCCGCCGCCCTCGTGGACGCTCGCAGCGATCCGCGGCTGGCGGCGGCGGTGCGCGAGGTCGTCCGCGGCGGCCGCCCGGACGGACTGGCCCTGGACCTCTGGTTGCGGCATGCAGGCCAGTGGCAGCGCAGCCCGAGCGTCGTGACGATCCTCGACGAGCTCGGTCGGCCCCTCGAGAAGTTCTCGCTCACCACGCTGCCCCGGAAGTTGCTGCCGGTCGCCAGCCGCCCGTCCGGCGAGGAGGACGAGGAGGTCTTCGTACGGGCCGGCAGCGCCGTCGACCTGCGCTGCATCGTGGGCCGTCTGCGCGTCCGCGACGAGGCGGGCGAGGTCGTCGGGCATCTCGTGATCCACGTGCCCGACCCGATGGCCTTGCGCCTCCGCGGACTGGCGGGGCTGGCCGCAGCCACCGACGAGGCCCGCCCGATGCCGCTCACCGCAGGGCGGCGTCCCCAGCTCGCCGCCCTGAAGGGCGGCGCGGTCATCGCCTCGAGCGATCCGTCCCTCTCGCGCGCCGCGGGCAGCTTCGGCCCCCCGGCGCTGGCCGCGGTCGACGCCACCAACCCGATGCTCCACTGGGAGCACGCGGGGGTCCAAGGCGTCGCGCGCTGGAGCGACGCGCGCCGCGGCACGTTCGCCATCCGGCGTGAGGCCGCCTCGCTCGGCGGGGCCCTGCTCGCCCTGGCGCGCGTGGTCGTCGTCGGCGTCGGCCTCGGCCTGCTGGCGTCCGTCGTGTGCTTCTTCTTCACGCTGCGCTCGTTCCAGTTCCAGCTGCAGCACAAGATCCTCCTCTCCTACTTCGTCATGTCCGTCGTCCCGCTGGTCCTCCTGGGGGTGGCAAGCGCTCGCGAGACCCAGGCGCGCTACGACGGGCGCCTGACGGAGCGCCTGCAGACCGACCTCGCACGGGTGCGCAGCGAACTGGAGCTGCTCGGCTCGGGCGTGTTCGATGCCGCCGACAGCGACCAGCTCGAGGACTGGGCTCCCCAGCGCCGCCACGACACGCTGCTCTACCGCGACGGCCGGCTCGAAGCCGCCAGCCGGACGGGACTCGTGGACGCGGAGCTGCTCTCCGCCTGGCTGCCGACCGATGCCTACCGGGCCACCGTGCTCGAGCAGCGCCAGCTCGTCTGGCGCGAGGCGGTCTATGCCGGTCGGGGCGTGTGGTACGGCTACGCCCCCATCCTCGACACCTTCGGCCGCACGCGCGCCACGGTCGGTGTCCCGCTCCTCTACGACGCAGACCGCATCGAGGAGCAGCAGACCCTGACCGGAAGCGTGTTGCTCGCAGCGTACATGCTCACGCTCGTCCTCGTGCTGGTCGGCGGCCTGTTCGCCGCGCGACGCCTGACGCGTCCCCTCGGCGACCTGGTGCTCGCCACCGAGCGGGTCGCCGCGGGTGACCTCGATGTCGAAGCCCTGCCGGGAAGCGGCGGCGACGAGATCGGCCAGCTGGTCGGTGCGTTCAACACCATGACCGGCGAGCTGCGGGAGATGACGGGCCGGCTGGCCGCCGCAGAGCGCGAGAGCGCCTGGCGCCGCATGGCCAGCCAGGTCGCCCACGAGATCAAGAACCCCCTGACTCCCATGCGCCTGCTGCT
Organism: Planctomycetota bacterium; assembly: GCA_029213105.1. Classification (GTDB taxonomy): domain Bacteria; phylum Planctomycetota; class PLA2; order PLA2; family JAEUHO01; genus JAHEIK01. The sequence continues at coordinate 5,712 of JARGNS010000088.1, read as the reverse complement.
GCAGCAGATGCAGGCAGACCTCGCACGCAACCCCGACAAGGCGGAGGCGTCGATCCGCATGATGGCGCCCAAGGTCCTGGCGCAGATCGAGAGCCTGGATCGGATCGCCCGGGACTTCGCCCACTTCGCCCGCCTCCCCCAGCGCCGCAGCGACGAGGTCGATGTGGGGCAGCTGGTCCGGGACGTCACGGACCTCTATGTGGGCGCCTCGCTCGAGGGCATCACGGTCCGCTGTGAGATCGTCGAGCCCCTGCCCCCCGTCTGGTGGGACGAGGAAGAGCTGCGGCGGGTCCTGCTCAACATGGTGCTCAACGCCAAGGAAGCCCTGGACGACCGGCCTTCCGGCGAGGTCCTCCTGCGGGCCACGGCCGAGACCCAGGACGACCGCCTGGGGGTCCTCGTGACGATCGCCGACGACGGCGTCGGCATCGATCCGGCCGACGCGGACCGCCTCTTCGAGCCCCAGTTCAGCACCAAGACACGGGGCACAGGCCTCGGGCTGGCCATCGTGAGCCGCATCGTCCAGGACCTGGGTGGCACGATCGATTTCGAGAGCCAGCCGCAGGCCGGCACGACCTTCCGCCTCTGGTGGCCCTCCGTTCCGCCCACGAACGCCTGATTGGGCTGGTGGCCGCGAGAGCCCAGCCCCGATATCATCGCGCTCAATGACCGACGACACCAAGAAGCCGCCTGCCTTCTTCTGCCCCTCGTGCGGCCAGAAGCACCGCACCAAGATCGACCCCCTCGAGGCCACGCCGGGTGCCGTCATGCACGTCGCCTGCGTGGGCTGCAAGCTCCCGCTTGCGCTGCGCCTCGATGGGGAGGGTGCCCTCGTGTGCACCGAGGAGGAGAAGCCGTCGGAGCCGCCGGCGGCCGCAGGCAAGCCGGCCCCGGCCCCCACCCCGAAGAGTGCGAAGTCCAAGTCGGGCAGTGCTGCCCCCAAGCGCTCCAAGCGCCGCGGTGGCAAGAGCACGGACAAGCCGGCCCCGGCCCCGCGCTCGGCGAACAAGAAGGCGCCTGAGAAGAAGGCCGCCGACAAGCCGAAGGCCGACAGGGAGGCCAAGGCCGACAGCCAGGCCAAGGCAGACAGCAAGGCGAAGGCCGCGCCGGTGCCCGCCCCCCGGAGCGGCGCGGACGACGCCAAGCCGACGGAGGGGTCCCAGGCCGGCAGCGAGCCGACACTCGAGGGCGAGTTCGAGAAGGGCCACCACATCGGCCGGTACGCCATCGAGGAGGTCATCGGGGCCGGCGGCACGAGCACCGTCTACCGCGCCTTCGACCCGACCACGAATCGCAGCGTCGCGCTGAAGGTCCTCGCGAAGGACGCCACCGACACGATGCGCTCTCGCTTCCTGCGGGAGATCGAGGTCCAGGCCAACATCCGCCACCAGAACATCATGCCGGTTTTCGATCGTGGTGAGCTCGACGACGGCCGTCCCTTCTTCACGATGGAGAAGCTCTACAAGCCGTGGACGCTGACGGACATCCTCCGTCGCCGCGACGAGGGCACGCTCACGCGCTACGCCACGATGAAGAAGCTCGATGAGGTCGAGAACATCGTGCGCGACGTCATCGTGCCGATCGCCGACGGCATCTACGTGGCCAACGTCGAGAACGGCGTGATCCACCGCGACCTGAAGCCCGACAACGTCCTCGTGGACTCGCGCACGCTGCGCCCCTACGTGATCGACTTCGGTATCTGCCAGGTGCTCGAGAAGAAGTCCGGCTTCGCCAGCAAGGCCGTCATCCCCCCCACCGGGGAGGAAGAGGGCATCGTCGGTACGCCGCGCTACCTGGCGCCGGAGCAGGTCAAGGGCAACGTGCATGCGCGCACGGATGTGTGGGGCCTCGGCGCCACGCTGTTCGCCGTCATCGCTGGCGAGCCGCCGCTGGCGAGCGCCCAGGGCATCAGCAAGGCCGAGCTCAAGCGCCGCATCGAGGCGCTCGAGAAGACCAAGAAGGCCGCGATCGAGAAGGACGACGAGCGCAAGATCGCCATGTGCGACGACCAGCTCACGCGCCTGACGGATCCGAACATCCGCACGATCGATCAGCTGTTCAAGGACGCCCGCGACGGCAACTACAGCAGCCTGCCCCAGGCGACCCCGACGCCCCTGCGGGCGGTCGTGCGCAAGGCCATGGCCGTGTCCACATCGGACCGCTACGTGAATGCCCGTCAGCTCGCCACCGAGCTGCAGGCCTGGCTGGGCGGGAGCCGCGTGCGTGCCCTCACCGAAGCCGGCGGCACCCAAGCCGCTGTCGAGTCGGCGCGCCGCGCCGTGCGCACCCACCTGGTCACGGCCCTCTGGCTCGTCGCGGGCCTGATCCTCGGCCTGTTCCTCGCCAAGGGGACGGCCAGCATCGGAGGCACGCCGCCCTCGACCCGCGTCGCCGACGCCGAGTCAGACATCCAGCTCCTCACGGAGAGCCTGGATGGCCTGGGCCGCGTCACCGACAAGCTCACGGCCGTCGAACGCAACCGCCTGTGGACCGCGCTCGACGCCACGGCCGGCAAGATCGCCAGCCGACTCGGGGACGAGCCCGCCGCCCCGCGGGTCGAGGCCGTCAAGGAGCGCCTGGGCTTCGTGCGCAGCCGCTTCGCCCCCGTGCGGGTGCGCATCGAGGCCCCTGCCGGCACACGCATCGAGGCCAAGAACCTCGTGACGGGCGGCAAGCTGCAGCTGGCGCTGGGCGAGAACGTGATGCCTCCGGGCCGCTACCACGTGTTCACGTCCTCCGGCGTGCGCTTCCCCGTCGACGTACCGCTCATCGTGCGCAACGACTCGGATGCAGCCAAGTACGTCCACGAGCCCGCGCGCGAGGTCTTGCGCGTGCCCGTGGCCGAAGGCGGTGTTCCCGCCGGCATGGTGTACGTACTGGGCGGTCGCGTGCTCGCGCGCGACCTGCCCTTCAACCCGCCGAGTGCGGCCGCGACCGAGATCGCGCCGTTCTTCATGGATGCCGCCGAGGTGACCAACAGCGAGTACGCGCAGTTCCTCGCGTCCCTGCCGGCTGCGGAGCGCACCGCGCGCGCACCCGAGGTCGGGTTCATCCCCGATCCGGAGCAGGGCGGCGTGCCCATCGTGACGAAGGGTCGCGGGGATGCCCCGGTGGTCGGGCTGCGCGGCGAAGACGCACTCGCCTACGCCGCCTGGCGCAGCAAGGCGGCGGGCAAGGTCATGCGTCTCGCGACGGAGGCCGAATGGGTACTCGCCGCGGGCGCCACCATGGGGCACGACCTGGCCAACGGCTCACGCGGCGAGCGCACGGACGCCGAGTTCGCCTCGCCCCTGCGCGAGGCCGGTGCCCACGTCGAGGACATCAGCCCGTACGGGGTGAAGGGCATGCTGGCCAACGCCCGCGAGATGGTGACCTCCTCGATGGGTGACCTGAAGGGCGGCGACCTGCTCGTCAAGGGCGCGGGCGTCGGCGACGATCCGGACCGCGGCGCGATCTACATCCATCGCGTCCTGAAGGCCGGCGAGCGCCACCGCACCACCGGCTTCCGCCTCGTGCAGGAGATCCCCGGGGCGGAGCCTCCGGGTCGGTAGCTGCGAGCGGGGGCGCAGCCCCCGGGTGGGTGGTGCTGCGGTGCGCTAGAGACTGCGCACGAAGCGCAGCCCATCCGCAATCGCCGCTGCGTCGTGGGCGGGGTCCATCGTGAGCACGCGCGGCGCCGCGGCCGGCAGCGCACTGCTGAGCGCGTCCCAATCCGCGCCGTCGTCCCCCGGATGCTGCCCGCCCAGGCCCTGCGCCCCGAGCCCGTGTACGAACAGGCCGCCGCAGCGCGTCCCGTAGGCGTCCATCCAGGCCATGGCGTCGGGCCCCACCCCGGCACGCTGGCGCGCCAGGGCCGCGGACCCATCGAACCAGAAGCCGAGACGCGGCAGCTCGCTCAGCAACCACTCCGTGGCCACGAAGCCCAGCAAGGCGTCGGGCCCCGCGCCGTTGCGAATCACGAACGGCGCCCCCGCGACCAGGGGGGCGTGCAAGGCGCGGACGAGTGCGTCCGCCGCCTCCTCGGGGTCGCGCCCCTCGAGCCGCCCCCCCTCGACGACGATCGCGCGCACGCGCAGCGCCGCGCCCGCGGCCGCGGCGGCTTCCAAGCCGGCGACGTCGGTCTCCACCGAGGTGATGGACACGCCGCCGGCATGCAGATGTCCCCGCGCGTCGCGCGCCTGGGCGAGCGGTGCCGGCAGGTGCCAGAGGCGCTGATCCAGCGCCTCGGCACGCACGAGCAGGCGGGCCGCATCCTCGCCGGGCCGCGCGGCCAGCACGGTGGTCACGACCGCAGCTCCACGTCGACGGTGCGGGCACGGCGCGGCTCGCTCGGGGCGCCGGCCTCGATCCAGGCGGCCAAGCCCTCTTGCTCGTGATGACCGATGGTGAGGTGCGCGCGCGCCTGGCACTCCGCGACACCGTTCGCCGGCGTGATCGCCAGGCCGGCGGCGGCCAGCATCGTCATGTCGTTGCGGTGGTCCCCCCCCGCAATCATACGCACGTGCGGGATGCCCTGGGGGCGCGCGAGCCAGTCGAGGGCCTCGGCCTTGCCCTTCGACCAGCCCTGGATCTCGAAGAGGTGCAGGGTCGAGTTCTGGTACGGCGGGAAGAGGTTCAGCGGAAAGCACTCGATGCGCAGCTGATCGCGCAGCACATCCGGAAGACGGTCGTTCAGCACCTGCTCCACGTCACCGTCGGGCAGCTCGTTCTCGCAGAAGAACATGCTGATCCGCATGAGGTCGGAGGACGGCAGGTGCTGATGCTCCTCGGCATGCACGACCTTCTGGAACCAGGCCGAGATCGCCGGGTGGTCGGGATGCTCGGTCATCACCGTGTGCTTCCACTCGTTGTGATGACGGAAGACGAAGTTCGCGTGCTGCTCCTGCACGAAGAGCTCGGCCAGGTGCTCGTCGGGAATCGGGATGTAGTGCAGCGGGGCGCCGCTCTCGTGTCCGATCCACGAGCCGTTGTAGGTGGCCATCGGCGTCTCGAGCTCGAGGGCCGTGTGGAAGGGCTTCGTGCCGGGCACGCCGCGGCCGGTGCAGAGAATGACCTGCAGGCCGGCATCGACGAGGGCACGCACGGCGGCGTGCGTCCGCGGCGTCAGCTCGCCGCGGCCGTCCAGGAGGGTTCCGTCGAGGTCCAGGAAGATGGCCTCGTAGCGATCCCGTAGGCGTGCAAGTCCGGGTACCATCACGGCCTGCTGGGATACCAAGGGGTTGGGGCTCGGCCGCAGGATCTTCGACCACGCATGCCGCCTGAAGCCACGCCGACCGATTCGACAACCACCCCTGGCGAGCCCGCTTCGACCTCCACGGTCCCGTCGCGCCGCCGCCTGCCCTCGTGGGCGTGGCTGTTCCTGCCCCTGGGGCTCGGGCTGCTCTACGCCGCCGGGCACGCCCTCTTCGCGCCCAAGCCCACGCTGGCCAACCTGCCGCCCCCCGAGGCGGTGCTGGTCCAGCGCTTCCGCGACCTGGACACCCTCGACCGCGTGAGCGTCGGCCCGCGCGGCCCCGGCGTGCGCGCGCCGCGCGAGCTGGTGGCCCAGGAGCGCAACGTCCCGAACCTGCCGGGCGTGGATCACACCGCACCGATCCATCTCCTGCTCCTGCCGCGCGGCCGCCACCAGGATGCGTCGATGGCGATCTTCAAGCTCGAGGACGAAGGCGCCTTCGAAGACGCCTTCATGCGGACGGACTTCCTCGAGCGCGG
>JARGNS010000087.1 GCA_029213105.1 Planctomycetota bacterium | reverse complement strand
CGCTGCGCACGGGCGAACCATCGCCGAATTCCAACGTGACGTGCAGGCGCTCCCGGATGCACGCGCGCCAGATGGTCGCCGCCGCGGCCACCGCACGCTCGAAGTGCGCGACGGACGTGGTGCCGGCGCCGGTGCCGCGCCCGAGCACCACGACGGCCTCGCGCCCTTCTTCGGTGCGCCACTCGCTCACGGCGAGCGTGCCGCGGCGGGCCGTGGTGCGCCAGTGGATCCGACGCGGATCATCGCCCTCGCGGTACTCGCGCACGCCGTAGATCACGTCGTCGCCTTGGGCCAGGCGCTGGCGCGCCTCGATGGGCCGGCGGCCGCGCACATGCGAGCGCAGGCGTGGGGTGATGCGGCCCTCCACGGGTCGCACCAGGATCCGTCCCGGGGCGCGTACGCGGCCCGACACGCGGAAGAGCCCGAGCGGGTAGCGCGTGCCGATCAGGAGGGGCTGGCGTCCCAGGTCGACTTCCCCCCGCCGGGCGAAGACCACCTCGCCCTCGCAGCGCTCCGAGCCCCCGCCGGCCACCACCGGTACCTCGGCGAGGATCCGGACGGGCTTGGCGCCGCGCGAGGGCCGATCCTCGAGTTCGATGCCGATCCGGGTGCGGCGCCCGTCGTTGTGGACGACCCAGGCCATCGGCGTCGGCACCCCGACCCGGGTGCGCCGCGGCGATTCCCGGTCGACCCGCAGCTGGGCGAGGCCGCGACGCGTCAGGGCCCAGGCAACCCCGGCGCACCCCAGGGCGAACGCCCCCAGCAGGAAGGCCAGGTTGGCCTTGAACCCGAGCAGGAACATCGAGAAGACGCCCAGGGTCCAGAGGTAGACGGTGCCCTGCTGGGTCGGCCGGACGCGGACCTCCTCGGGCGCAGCGCCCCCACGGCTGGAGGACTTGGTCCCAGGCGTCGGCGCGGCCTGCTCCACAGGGAGATGATACGGACGGGGCGGGGCGCGGTTCACCGCAACCTGCCCTGCGTGTAGCCTGCTCGCATGCGCAGGACACGCGAGTTCGTGGCACTCCCGATCGTCGCGGCCTTGGTCGCGGTGGCCTGGTTCGTCGTCCACGTCCGTGGCGAGGGCGACACCGGCCACGCCCGCGTGGCGCTCGAGGATCAGGCGGTGCGCGCGGTCGAGTCCCTGGCCGCGGCCCAGGGCCGCCTGCTCGAGGCCGAGAAGCGCTACGGCTGGTTGGCCGAGCTGCGCGCCGCCGGCGGGCTGCCGGGCGTGACCTACCGGGAGATCGACGGCGCGCTCACCGTGTCGACGCCGGGCTACCGCATCGATGTGCTGCTCCCGGCCACCACCAGCGCCGGCGCGGCCGTGGCCCTCGCGCCGCGCAGCCAGGCTCGCCTGAGCGATCGCCTTGCACGACGCCACTTCGCCGTGGTGGCGCGCCCGTGGGGGGAGGCGCCGGGCGGCTGGCGGACCTACTACCTCGATGAGCGCGGCCGCATGTTCGTCAACGAAGGCGTGAGTGATCCGACCACGCGTACGCGACCGCCGCTGCCGCCCGTCCGCGTCGGAGAGAACGGCGGAACCGGCCCCGGCGGGCACCGCTGGTGGCCGCTCGACGATCTCCCGCCGCGCTGAACCGGGCGCCCTGGCCTGGGGGACCGCCGGCTAGGCCGTGAACGTGACGCCCGCGCCCTCGACGAGCCCCCCGATGCGCCAGGCCTCCTCGCCGGCGGCGGTGAGCGTGGCGATCGTCTTGTCGGCCTCGGACTCGTCCACGATCACGACCAGGGCGCAGCCCATGTTGAAGACGTGGTAGGACTCGTCGTGGTCCATCCCGGCCGTCTCGACGAGCCACGAGAAAACCTTGTTCGGCGTCCACGCACCACGATCGACCTCGGCCCCGACGCCCTCCGGGAGGACGCGCGGCAGGTTGTCCTGCAGGCCGCCGCCCGTGATGTGGGCGAGGCCGTGGATGTCGACCTGGGTGCGCAGGGCGCGGATGGCGGGCAGGTAGGAGCGATGCGGGCGCAGCAGCGCGTCGCCGAGGCTCTCGCCCAGGGGGCCCGGATCGACGTCGAGGTCCAGCTCGTCGCGCTCGATCAAGCGGTTCACGAGCGAGAACCCGTTCGTGTGCAGGCCGTCGGAGCGCACACCGATGAGGGCGTCACCGGCCTTGACGCCGCGCGGCCAGACCTTGCTGCGGTCGACCACGCCCACGATGCAGCCGACGATGTCGAACTCCCCGGGCTGGTACACGCCCGGCATCTCGGCCGTCTCCCCACCGAGCAGGGCCGCCCCCGCTTCCTTGCACGCGATGGCGATGCCCTCGATGACCTCGTTGAAGACGGCCGGCTCCAGGACACTCGACGCGAAGTAGTCGAGGAAGAACAGCGGCTCCGCCCCCTGCACGAGGATGTCGTCCACGCAGTGGTTCACGATGTCCTGGCCGAGGCCGCGGACGCGGCCCGCCTTGACGCCGGCGCGGACCTTCGTGCCGACGCCGTCGTTGGTGGCCACGAGGATCGGATCCTCCAGCCCCTCGAACCGACCCGAGAACATCCCGCCGAAGGAGCCCAACTCGTGCAGGACGCCCGGGGTGAAGGTGGAGCGGACCAGGGCGCCGATGCCCCCCACCGCCGCCATCTTCTTGTCGATGTCCACGCCTGCGTCGCGGTAGCTGAGTCCGCCCATGTCGTCGTTCCTCCGTCGCTTGGGGGGCATGATCCTAGGGCCTGCCCCCCTCGCGGTCCCATCAGAAGCGCTGATGCGGACGGTAGCGCGCTGAATCGGACGCCCCGCGTTTTTCGGGCGCTGCCCCGGCCTTTCAGGGACCCTCGGGGCCCCCCGAAGCCGGATGCCCCGCATGAACCGACGAATCCCGACGCTCTGCCTCTCGCTGCTGGTCGGCCTGCCCCTGGCAGCCTCCCTGCCAGGCGGATCGGTCATCGTGGCCATCCTGGGCATCAGCTTCCTGATCTTCGTCCACGAGTGGGGCCATTTCTACGCCTGCAAGCTCACCGGAACCCGGACCGAGACCTTCTCGATCGGCTTCGGCCCGCGCCTCTTCGGCTGGGAGAAGACCCGCGAAGGCCAGCGCCGCTTCACCATCGGCCGCCGCCAGACGGACCCCGCGGACCACACGATGGACTTCCGCATCGCAGCCGTCCCGCTCGGCGGCTACGTCAAGATGGCCGGCGAGCTGCCCGGCGAGGGCGGCGGTGCCGACGGCGAGCCCGCCCCGGACGAGTTCCCCGCGAAGTCGGCCAGCGCCCGCATCTTCATCGTGTGCGCCGGCGTCATCATGAACTTCTTCACGGCGTTTGTCTTCTACACGCTGTGCATCCAGCTCGAGACGCCGTTCGATCCGCCGCTCGTGGGTCTTGTCGAACAGGGCAGTGCGGCGTGGCACGCCGGCGTCAAGACGGGCGATCGCATCGAGAGCATCGACGGCACCACGACCCCCACGTTCATCGACCTGCGTGTGGGCGTCGCCATGGCGTCGTCCGACGACGACAGCCAGATCGGGCTCACCCGCGACGGCAAGGAAGAGACCTTCCCCTTCCGCCCCGTCTACGACGAAGAGCTGGGCCTGCTGCGCTTCGGTGTGGCTCGGGGCATGGGGCTCGCCCTCGGCGAGGGAGACGAAGCCTTCGAGATCGGCCCCATCGAGGCGGCCACGATCAACGGGATCCGGGTGCGCGGCGGGGCCGAGGCCTACGCCGTGCTGCGCATGGCACGCAGCGGCGGGTTCCTGCCGATCGTGGCCACGAAGGCCGACGGCACGACGATCACCCTCGAGCCGCAGCCGGCCGAGGAGGCCGACGAAGCGCCTGGCGCGAAGGTCGGCATTGCCGCGTTCACGGAAGCGACCGTGCAGGCGGTTCGCGGCGCGGCCGCGAAGGTCCTCGAGAAGGGCGACGTCCTGGTCACGGCGCACGCGGGCGGCCAGTTGCGCCCGCTCGACACCGGCTTCTCGCTCGAGGCCCTGCCGTTCCGTGCGCCGATCACGAACTTCGTCGTCATGCGAGCCGGCAAGCCCGTCGAGATCGCGGTGGATCTTCCGGATGCCGCGGCGATTGCCGCCTTCCTCGACGAGGTGGCCCTGGATCCGAAGGTCGACGCCGCACGCGCCGCGCCGATCGATCCGGGTGCGATGGTCGAGACGGCCAACGAGCTCTGGCGCTACCCGAGCACCCCCGCCCGGGATGTCGGTCTGCCGTCCGGCGCCAAGATCCTGAAGGTGAAGGGGCTGGTGGTCGGGTCGATCACCGAGGTCGCCAAGGAACTGCGCGACGCCAAGCCCGGCGTGGCCATCCCGTTCACGATCCAGGTGGGTGACGGCCCGGAGCGCACCATCGAGATCACCCCCGTCGCCCTCGAGCGCGTCGGCACCCTCAAGGTCACGAGGGTCGAGTACAAGGAGACCTGGCAGCCCGACGGTTTCGGCCAGGCCGTGGTCTGGGGCTGGGACCGCATGGTCCGCGAGACGATGACGGTGTTCCGCACCATCAAGTCGCTTGTCACGGGCCAGCTCAGCTTCAGCAAGAACATCGCAGGCCCCGTGACGCTGATCGATGTGAGCCGCAAGTCCGCCGAGGACGGCTCGCTGCGCCTGATCTGGTTCCTTGCCTACGTGAGCGTGATGCTCGCCGTACTGAACATCCTGCCGATCCCCGTGCTCGACGGCGGCCACTTGATGTTCATCCTCATCGAGAAGGCACGCGGCAAGCCGCTCAAGGACGAGACCATCTACCGCATGCAGCAGGTCGGCTTCCTGCTGCTGCTCCTGCTGATGTTCTTCGCCTTCAAGAACGACTTCACGCGGCTCTTCCCCGACGTCTTCTAGCGTCCATGCTGCGCCCCTGGCTTCGCATCGTCCGGCTTCCCCTGGCCCCCACGGCCATCTGCGACGCCCTTGCGTGCGCCGCCTTCGCGTGGTGCGTGGCGGACGTCGACCTGACGAGCCTGCCGGCCGCGGCCTGGTGGCAGCTCGCGCTGACCTCGTTCCTCATCTACTGCGTCGGAATGGCAGCCAACGACTTCGCGGACCGTGACGTCGACCGCGTCAAGGACCCGCTGCGGCCGCTGCCCTCGGGCGACCTCAAGCCCTGGGCCGTGGCGCTCTTCCTGCTTGTCTGCATCGCGGGAGCCGTGTGGCTCTCCGGTGGGCCCCGCGGCTTCGGGCCCACCGTGATCGCAGCCATCCTGTGCGCCTTGCTGTACGACTTCGGCGGCGCGGCCAAGGACACGGCCGCAGGGCCCATCCTGCTCGGCCTGACCCGCTTCGCGAACGCCAGCATCGCCGTGTGGCCCCTGGTCCTGGATGGCCACGCGCCCTGGGCCGTGCTGATCGCGCCGCTCTGCGTGGGGCTCTACGCCGCCGGCATCACCTTCCTCTCCCACGGGGAAGATGCTCCGCAGCCGGAGCGGCCGCTGGCCATGCGCTTGCTGACGGTCGTGGCCTTCTGCACGGCCGCGGTCATCGTCTGGGTTCTCGGAGGCATCCCGACCGCGGGGGTCGCGGTGGCGTTCGGCGTGTCGTCGAGCACGCTGTTCGGTCGCACGCCCAAGGCGGGGCCGGTCAAGCGGCAGGTCCTCGAGATGCTGCTCGGTCTCTACTGGCTGGCTGCCGTGATCGTCGGTGGCGCGCATGACGGCGCGCTCGGCACTTCGCTGATCGTGGGCTTCGCCGCCCTGGTCGTGGCATGGGGTCTGGCCGTGGGCAGCCAGCTCCTGATCCGCTGGCTGCGCAAGATGCCGCCGCCGGTCGCGCCCGCGGGCGACGGAGCCTAGTCGTCCTCGAATCCGTACTTCTCCTTGATGACCTTGATCAAGGCGTCGTAGTCCCCGCGCCGATGCGCGCGCAGCGGGTCGAGGTCGCGGTCCTCGTTCATCCAGTCGATGTCGCTCCAGCCGAACTCGACGGCGTACTGCAGCGTACGCATCGCGGCGTTCAAGTGGCGCTCCTGCTGCCCCTTGGTGAGGCCGGCCTTGCGTGACCAGCTGGCATACGCGCAGGCCTGGTTGTAGTAGCCGTAGGCACGCGAACCGTCGGCCATCGCGATGCCGTAGGAGTCGATCGCGTCGCGGTACCAGCCGCAGCGGATCTGCAACCCGGCGATGTAGCTCCAGGGACGCACGGGGCGCGGGTTGTGCCCGCGCAGGACGTCGATGAACTCCTCGACGTGCCGGTGGTAGCGGTCCGGGCTGACGATGTAGAGGCACGCCACCTGATCGAGGTACTCGCCCAGGGCGTCGTCCCAGTCGAACCACGCATCCTGATACTGCTTGGACGCGTAGCGGTAGAAGCTGCGCGCCTCGAGAAAGGCGACCTTGAGCCGCTCCCGCTTGATGAGCAGCGCGATGCGGCGCTGCTCCAGCATCTCGATCGTGAGCTTGTCCTCGGGCGTGCAGAGCTCGGCCACGGCGTTGAGCGCCATGGACTGGAACTCCCACTCGTCGACGTAGTGCGGCCGCAGGAAGCGGTAGATGCCCGTGCGGTAGAGACCCGGCGTGGGAATCGCACGGTCGATGGCGATGCCCGTCACGACCTGGAGCGCCAGCTTGCGGTAGCCCGGCTTGCGATCCGCGCCCTTCAGGGCGTCGTACTGACCCTTGTAGTACCCGGTGCTTCCGCTCTTGGACTTGCGGGCGAGGAAGGTCGCCTCGATCTCCGCACGCCGGAGCAGATCGGCCAGCTCCTGCAGCCGCCGGGCGCCCTTGGGGCCTCCCCGCTGGGTGAAGGTCTTGGGGTCCTTGCGCCATGCGGCGAGCAGCCGCGCCGAGGCCTTCTCGTCCCGCACCAGGGTCAGGCGGATGCGCACGCCCTGGGCCTCGTCGGCCTGCACGAGATGCTGCAGCAGTGCGTCGACGGAGGCTTCCCCGCCGTCGCGCGCCAGCACCTCGAGGAGTTGGACCTGCACGCTCCACGTCGCGCCGCGCAGCGCGGCGATCAGCGTGGGGCGTGCGCCGGGCATGAGCGTCAGCAATCGTTCGACGGCCTCGCGGCGCTCGGTCAGCACGGGCGAAGCCAGCTGCCCCAGGGCTACCGCGACGTCCGAGCGCGCTTCCCCGGCGGGCGCGCCCTCTTCGGCCCACGCGCTGGCGGTGCCGACCACGAGCACGGCCAGTAGGCAGGCAAGCAGGCTGGGAAGGGTGCGCGGCATCCCGCGCATCGTAGCCGCATCGGCGGGCTCCTCCGCGCCAAGAACCCCAGCCTCGCATGGTGTGGTGCACGGCTCTACACTGGGTCAAACTGGGATCGAGAGAGACGCATGGCCTCCGGGGCAGACCCCAAATTCGAAGCAGAACTGCGGCGCGGCGTCGTGCAGCTGGTGGCGCTCGACTACCTCGAGACGCCCCGCTACGGCTACGACCTCGTGCGTCTGCTGGGTGCAGCTGGCTTCCCCGTCGAAGAGGGCACCCTGTACCCCATCCTGCGGCGCTTCGAGAAGCAGGGCATCCTCTCCTCCCGCTGGGATACGGAGGGCGCCCGCCCGCGCAAGTACTACGAGCTCTCGGCCGAGGGGCGTGCGCAGAAGAATGCGATGCTCGGCGCGTGGGCCCAGGTACGGGATGCTACGGATGAGGCCCTCAAGCGGTCGATGGAAGCGGGACAGGTCGGCTCGCCGGACGGGGCCGAAGAGGAGACGACGTCGTGAGCCATGGCACGAGCCCGCGCGAGGACTACCTGGCCCGGCTGGAGGACCTCCTCCCCAGCCGCGAGGTGGCCCGCGTCCGCGAGGACGTCGAGAGCCTCATTCTCGAGCGCGCCGCGGACGAGGGGGAACGTGACCCGGACCTGACGCCCGCGGAGGCCGAGCGCCGGGCCCTCGCGGCCCTTGGGCCGCCCGAGACCCTGGCCGAGCAGCTGGCCGGTCCGCCGCTCACCATCAGCCTGACCACCCAGCGGACCTTCGTCCGTCTGCTCGCGGCCGTCTTCGCGTGCCACCTGCTGCTGGCGATCGCCCTCACGGTCGCCGGCTCGAAAGCCGCCCCGATTCCCGGGCTCCTCGGGCCCCTGCCGAAGGAGCCCTTCGGCGCCGTCTTGTTGTCGGTCGTCACCGTATTCCTGATCGATGCAGGCGCCCTGCTCGTGCTCTTCGTGGCATCGGGCAAATCGCGCAGTGAGAGCACGATCCCTTCGCTCTTCCGCGGGTCTCGCTGGACGCGCCGCGGTGCCGTCGAAGGACTGCTCCTGCTGGGGCTGCTGGCGGTGCTGTTCAACGTGTACCTCGAGCGCATCTTCAGTGTGAAGCACGGCGAAGTCTGGCAGCCGTTCCTCGCACGCGAGTTCCTCGAGCTCGTGCCGTATCTCAACGTCTGCCTCGCATTGTTCGCCGTGCGGCATCTCCTCACCCTGCTCGGCCGTGGCCACTCGGCGCTCGCATTCGGCGTCGACGCGCTGGCGTCGTTGGCCGGCAGCGTGTGGTTCCTCGCCGCTGCCGCGCGGGGGGAGATCGTGCAGATGCCGACCGGCCACAAGCTGGGCCGCGAAGCCGCGGACGTCCTCGACCACCTCATCGAGAGCGTCTTCCTGATCGTCTTCGTCGTCGGTGCACTGCTGCTGGTGCTGCGCTTCGTGCGCCAGGCCATCGCCGTGTGGCGCCGCCTGCGCGCCTAGGGCGGCTCATGCCTGCCCTGGATCACGTGTACGAGACGCCCGTCGAGGAGGGCGTCCTGATCAAGCGGTACAAGCGCTTCCTGGCCGATGTCGAGCTCGACGATGGACGCGCGCTCACCGTGCACTGCGCCAACCCAGGCAGCATGCGCGGCTGCGCGGAGCCGGGCAGCCGCGTGCGCATCCGCGACAGCGGCAATGCCAAGCGCAAGCTCCCCCACAACCTGGAGCAGATCCGCGCCGGCCGGACCTGGGTCTGTGTCAATACGGCGGTCGCCAATCGGGTGGTCGGCAGCGCCCTGGCCCGCGATGCGATCGCGCCCCTGGCCGGCTACACGACGATCCGCCCCGAGGTGGCCGATGGGGCGGGCAGCCGCCTGGACTTCCTGCTCGAAGGCGACCGTGGACGCTGCTGGGTCGAGGTCAAGAGCACGACCCTCAAGTCCGGGCGGGAGGCCCAGTTCCCGGACGCCGTGACCGCGCGCGGCCTCAAGCACCTGGGGGCCCTCGCGGAGCTGCGCGCGGCCGGTGACCGCACGGTCATGCTCTACCTGCTCGGGCGCGGCGACGTCGACACCTTCCGCCCGGCCTGGACGATCGATCCGGCCTACGCCGAGGGCCTGGCCCGCGCCCATGCGGCCGGAGTCGAGATCGTGCCGGTTCGTAGCATCATCACGGCACGCGGCGTGGGTGCAGGCCTGATCCTCCCGTACGATCTCGCGCATGTCTGAACCGGCGCTCTCGATCCGCGACCTTCGCAAGACCTTCCGAGACCCCGAGGGCGGCGTCTTCGTCGCCCTCGATGTCCCCAGCCTCGACGTGGCCCGTGGGGAGCACGTCGGCGTGCGCGGCGAGAGCGGCAGCGGCAAGACCACGCTGCTCAACCTCATCGCCGGCATCCTGCCCGCCGACAGCGGCTCGGTCATGATCGCCGGAGAGTCCATGACGGGGCGCTCCGAGACGGCCCGCGACGCCTTGCGCGCCAAGCACATCGGCTACCTCTTCCAGACGTTCAACCTGCTGCCGGGCCTCACGGCACTCGAAAACGTCCAGCTCGGCATGACCTTCCGTCCCCGCCAGGGCACCGCCCCGCGCAAGGCCGCCGAGGAGGCGCTGGCGCGTGTCGGGCTCTCCGACCGGCGCGCGTACCGCCCCGCCCAGCTGAGCGTGGGACAGCAGCAGCGCGTGGCCAGCGCGCGCGCGCGCGCCGGCCCCCCCACGCTCATCCTCGCCGACGAGCCGACCTCGAGCCTCGACGAGGCCCGCGCGGCCGTCCAGAGTGGGAGCGACGCATGAGTGTTCTCGGCCTGGCCTGGCGCAGCCTCAAGCAGCGGCGCCTCAGCAGCATCCTCACGGCAGTCTCCATCGCCCTCGGCGTGGCCCTGACCATCGCAATCATGGCCCTGCGCGACGGTGCGGAGAGCAGCTACCACGACACGGCGCGCGGCTACGACGTGATCCTCGAGTCCCTGGACGCCAAGCTCGACCGCACCCT
>JARGNS010000086.1 GCA_029213105.1 Planctomycetota bacterium | reverse complement strand
GCTCGAAGCGCATGTCCTGCACGATCGTGCTGCGGCCGCCGTTGTGGTCGTAGTGCCCGGTCAACAGCAGGATCGGGTCCGGCGTGGCGCCGCCGCCTCCACCGCCGCCGCAGGCGGGCAGGAACACGGCGAGAAGCAGGGCGGAGAGCAGGGCGGGCAGGGCAGGGGGCATGGCAGGACTCCGGGTGTGGGAGTGGACCTCCGCGGCGCGCCGCCTGCGGACAGCCTTGCTTGGATTTCTGCTCGACCCCGCCGGCTCCGTACCCTGGCGCCTCCCCACGGAGGCTTCCCATGGATCTCAGCACCGCTCGCATCCTCGTCACCGGCGGCAGCCGCGGCATCGGCAAGGAGACCGCCCGCCAGCTCCTCGCCCGCGGCGCCCAGGTCGTCATCTCGGGGCGCAACGCCGCGGTACTGGCTGAGGCCGGGGCGGAGCTCGGCTGCGCGACCATCCAGGGCGACGTCGGCGTCGAGGCCGAGGCGCAGCGCATGGTGACCGGGACGATCGAGGCCCTCGGGGGCTACGACATGCTCGTCAACAACGCGGCGATCGGTTCGTTTGCCCCGTTGATCGACACGGACCCCGCGGATGTGGAGCGCGTCTGGCGCGTGAACGTGCTCGGTGCGTTCGTCGTGGCCCAGGCCTCCGCGCGCCACTTCGTGGAGCACGGGGGCGGCACGATCCTCAACGTCGGCTCGACGGCCGCGCGCAAGGGCTTCGCCGGCGGTACGGCGTACGCGGCAAGCAAGTTCGCCTTGAGTGCGTTCACCGAGTGCTGGCGCGACGAGCTGCGCAAGCACGACGTGCGCGTGATGCAGGTCAACCCGTCGGCCGTGCAGACGGAGTTCGGCGGCAGCCAGCCGGATCGCAACGACACGCGCCTGCAGTCCTCCGACATCGCCGAGACCATCGTGGCGATGCTGGCCATGCCCCAGCGGGGCTTCGTCACGGAGTCGACGATCTGGGCGACGAACCCGCGCTGATCAGCGCCCACGGGGGGCTCGCGTCGCACCGCGGGGTCCAGGCGTCGTCCCGGGGCGCCTAGGCGCGGCCGAGGAAGTCCCCGGTGCGCGTGTCGACGTTGATGGCCTCGCCATTGTCGATGTGCTCGGGCACCTTCACGACGAGGCCCGTCTCGAGCGTGGCCGGCTTCGTACGCGCGTTCACCGAGGCGCCCTTGATGGCCGGGGGCGTGTCGGTGATGGTCAGGGTCACGCTGTTGGGCAGCTCGATGCCGAGCAGCTCCTCGTCAGCGCGCAGGGCGAGCAGCCCCTCCGTGTCGTCCTTGATGAAGCCGCGCTCCCACTCCAGGTCGTCCTCGTGGACGCCGAACTGCTCGTAGTTCTCCTGGTCCATGAAGTGGTACATGCCCTTCTCGACGTAGAGCATCTGCACGGGGCGCTTCTCGAAGTCGGCCTCCGCGAAGTTCTCGCCACCGCGGAAGGAGACGTCGAGCTTCATCTTCGTGCGCAGGTTGCGCAGTCGCACACGGGTGATCGTGTTGCCGCCACGTGCGGTGGGGGACGAGACCTTCACCGTTTCGACGGCGCAGGGGGCGCCTTCGTACTCGATGATGACGCCCTTCTTCAGTTCGTTGGTGCTCAGCATGGCAATCGTCCCGTCCTAGAGCGCGGGGTCGAGGATCTCGATCAACCGCTCGATTTCGTCCGGCGTGTTGTAGTGCACCGCGCTCACGCGCACGACTCCATCCTCGGGTGGGATGTCGAGGGCCGTGCAGAGCCGGTGGGCGTACATGTGGCCATGCCGGATGGCCACATCGCGGTGCTCGGCTTCCAGGGAGATGGCGCGGCTGCTCTGCCCGTCCCGGCAGAAGCTGACCGTCGGCACCCGCGGTGCACCTCCGGGACCGGGCCCGACGAGGCGCACCCCCGGCTTGGCCGCCAGCCATGCGAGCAGGCGCGCCTGCAGCGGCGCCTCCAGCGCCTCCCAGCGGGCGCCGGCCGCCACCACCGTGTCGCGGGTGCACGCCTTGTGGCCGGTCAGGAACGTCAGGTAGTCGCGCAGGGCGAGGAGTCCGGCGCAGCTCTCGTGGCTCACACCGCCGAGCTCGAACTTGTAGGGCAGCTCGTCGGCGGGCACGAAGAAGTGGTTCGGTCCCGTGAGGCCCTCGAAGGCCTCGTGCCTCCCGAAGAGGGCCGCCATGTGCGGGCCGAAGACCTTGTAGATCGAGTACACGTACCAGTCGCAGTCCCAGGCGTCGACGTCGAGCGTGCGATGGGGCGCGAAGGCCACGCCGTCGACCACCGTGTGCGCGCCGACCTCGCGGGCCAGGGCCGACACGGCGGCCACGTCGATGATCTCGCCGAGGAGGTTCGAGACGTGCGTGTAGGCGATGACCCGGGTGCGCTCGGAGAGTACGGCGCGCAGGTTCGCCAGCGGCGACGCGCCGGTCTCGGGGTCGACCCGCCACCAGCGGATCGTGGCACCGAAGCGCTCGAGCCGGAGCCATGGGGCGATGTTGGCTTCATGGCCGCACTCGGCGACGACGATCTCGTCGCCCGGTTGGATCGTGTCGGCGTAGGCGTCGGCGAGCGTGCGGCACAGTTGGGAACTCGACGGGCCCAGCACCACCTCGCCCCGTCCGTCCCCGCCCATGTAGGTGCGCGCGAAGCTGTGCGCATCCTCGACGAGCTGCGTGCAGTACTTGCTCAAGGCGTAGTCGGCCCCGAGCTGTACGTACGTCGAGCGCAGGTACGCATGAATGCGATCCGCCACGACGCCGGGGATCTGGCTGCCGCCGGCGTTCTCGAGGAAGACCGTGTCCTGGACGAGCGCCGGGAAGGCGGCGCGGATGGCCGCGAGGTCGGGGAGCGTCTCGCCGGGCGGGGTGCTGTCGGAGGAAGGCATGCTCGTGCGGGTGTGGCGCCGGGGCGGCGCGCTAGCGGAGCTTCGACATGAACTCGTCTTCGAGCTTGCCGAAGCCGTCGAAGTACCAGCGGTTCATCTCGCGGTAGCCTTGGATCTGCGCGGGCTTCCATTGCTTGCGCCAGGTGACCTTGCCCTTGGGATCGCGCATCTCCACGACGTAGTTGTTGTCGGTGCGGGTGCGGAAGACGCGGATGGACTTGTCGTCCATGAAACCCCAATACGGCTGCGGCTCGCCCTTGACGCGCAGCTCCCACAGGTTGTGGTTGACCATGCGGGCCCGCATGTCCTGGCCGAAGATGATGGGGGCGCCGAAGCGGATGACGACGTCGGCATAGCCGTCACCGCGGTACTTCACCCGAGAGAGCGAGGCGGACGGGAGCCACTGGCGCAGCTCGCGCATGCGCGGATCCCGGGCGTGCTGGTCGCGCATGGTGGAGTAGTCGCCGACATCCACGGTGCGTCCGGCCATGCGGTTGATGCGGCGCTTGAACCCGGGGCTGAGCGCATCCCACTCGCCCTGGCGGTCGTTGCGCGCGAAGGCACGCTTGAAGCGGAAGAGCGCGTTGCTCGGCCGGTCGGCGCGCGGCTGGGCCGGCTTGCGGGCGGCCGCCCCGCCCCGGCTGTGGGCCGGCGAGGCGTCGAAGGCCAGGAGGAAGAGGAGGGCAAGGGGCAGCAGGGTGAACAGTCGGCGCATGGAGACCTCGATGGGGGCGGGAAGCCGAATCTACCCCCGAATGTAGGTGCCGGGGCCCCCGCCCCCACGGAAGAAGGCGCGGCGCCCGCGGCGGCGGTCTACGCCGTGACCGGCGCCAGGAACGTCCCGTAGCGCGCTTCGAGGCGCGCCATGATCTCGCCCAGCGTCGCGTGGGCCTCCACGCAGCCGAGCACCGCCGGCACGAGGTTCCCGGTGCCGGCGATCGCACCGTCGAGGGCCGCCAGGGCGGCCTGCGCGGCGTCCTCGTCGCGCCCCGCGCGGTAGGCGCGCACGCGCTCGACGGCGTGGCCCTCCATGGCGGGGTCGAGCTCGAACTCCACGGCGTCCGCCGCGTCGCTCTCCTCGAACTTGTTCACGCCGACGACGATGTCCTCGGCGGACTCGATGCGCCGCTGGGCGTCGTAGGCGCTCTTCTCGATGCGCTGCTGGGGGAAGCCGGCCTCGACGGCGGCCAGGGTGCCGCCCATCGTGTCGATGCGGTCGATGAGGGCGCGGGCATCGGTCTCGATGCGGTCGGTGAGGGCCTCGATGAACGGCGCACCGCCCAGGGGGTCGATCACGTCGGTGACGCCGCTCTCGTGGGCGATGACCTGCTGCGTGCGCAGGGCCAGGACGGCGGCCAGTGCCTGGATCGTCACGCGGACGACGTTCACGTCGACCTGGCGGGCTTGGAGTGTGGAGCCGGCTGTCTGCGTGTGGAACCGGAGCATCAGGCTCTTCGGGTTCTCGGCGCCGAAGCGCTCGCGCATGATCGTGGCCCACAGCCGCCGCGCGGCGCGGAACTTGGCGACCTCTTCGAACAGCTCGTTGTGGGCGTTGAAGAAGAACGAGAGCCGCGGGGCGAAGTCGTCCACGGGCAGGCCCCGCTCGCGGGCCGCCTCCACGTAGCCGATCCCGTCGGCCAGCGTGAACGCCACTTCCTCGACTGCCGTCGCGCCGGCCTCCCGGATGTGGTACCCGCTGATGCTCACCGGGTTGAACTTGGGCAGTTCGCGCGTGGCGTACTCGATGACGTCGGTCACCAGGCGCAAGGAGGGGCGCACGGGCAGGCGCTGGGTGCCGCGCGCGATGAACTCCTTGAACATGTCGTTCTGCACGGTGCCGCGCAGCTTGGCCGGATCGACGCCCTGCTTCTTCGCGACGGCGATGAGCATGGAGAGCAGGACGATCGCGGTCGAGTTGATCGTCATGGAGATGCTGATCTTGTCGAGCGGGATGCCGTCGAGCAGCGTCTCCATGTCGGCGAGGGTCGCGATCGAGACGCCCACGCGGCCGACCTCGCCCGCCGCCATGATGTCGTCCGGGTCGTAGCCGATCTGGGTCGGTAGATCGAACGCCACGGAGAGTCCGGTCGTGCCCTGCTCGAGCAGCGCCCGGTAGCGGCGGTTGCTCTCCTCGGCGGTCGCGAACCCGGCGTACTGGCGCATCGTCCAGAGTCGGCCGCGGTACATCGTCGGCTGGACGCCGCGCGTGAACGGGGCCTCGCCTGGCATGCCGAGGCGCTCGGCATCGGCCTCATCGGCGTAGAGCGGGTCGAGTTCGAGCCCGGAGGCCGTCTCGAAGCGCTCCTTGCGCTCGGGGAAGCGGCCAACGGCCTTGGCGTACGAACTTTCGAGCCACGCCTGCAGGCGCGTCGTGGGTCGGTCGTTGCTCATGCCTGGGTTGTAGCGTGAAGGCGTACTGGATTGCCTCCTTCGGTGGGGGTGGGTACCGTTCGGCCATGGGTTCGCAATTCCCCCGCCGTTTCGGACCGCCATGTTCTGGGTGATCCTCGTTGCCGTAGCCGAGGTCCTGGGCATCGTGTCGGCGTTCCATGCCGTCACGACCGTGCGGACGTCCCAGGGGGCCATCGCCTGGACCGCGTGCCTGCTCACCTTCCCGCTGCTCGCGGTGCCCTTCTACTGGGTCTTCGGGCGCAACAAGTTCCAGGGCATGGCCGAGATCTTCGAGGAGCGTGCGGCGGAGATCGCCGTCGATGTGAGCCGCGGCCGCGCGGCGCTCGAACCCTACGCCCGGACCGACGAGCTCGGTCCGTCCGAGCGCAGCCTCGAGGCGCTGACGGGCATGTCCGTCCTCAGTCAGAACGCCGTCACGCTCCTGGTCGACGGGGGCCCGACCTTCGATGACATCATCGCGGGCATCGAGGCGGCCGAACAGCACGTGCTCGTCCAGTTCTACATCATGCGCGCAGACGGCCTCGGTCGGCGTCTCGGCGAGGCGCTGAAGGCACGGGCCCAGGCCGGGGTGGCCGTGTACATGCTGTACGACGAGGTGGGGTCGCTCTCCCTGCCGCGCGACTACATACACGACCTGCGGGCGGCCGGCGTGCGGGTCTCGGAGTTCGGCACCACACGTGGTCGCATGAACCGCTTCCAGCTGAACTTCCGCAACCATCGCAAGATCGTCGTCGTCGACGGCAAGCGCGCGTGGATCGGCGGCCACAACGTCGGCGACGAGTACCTCGGCATCGATCCGAAGCGCGGGCCCTGGCGTGATACGCACATGCGCGTCGAGGGACCTGCGGCCATCGAGGCCCAGGCGATCTTCCTCGGCGACTGGTACTGGGCTTCCCGCGAGATCCTGCGCCTTGCTGCCGTTCCGCATGTGGTGCCCGGGGCGGCCGCGCGCGTGCTCGTCGCCCCCAGTGGCCCGTCGACCAAGCTCGAGACCGCTTCGCTGATCTCGGTCGAACTGCTGCACGTGGCGAAGCAACGGGTCTGGATCGCGACCCCGTACTTCGTGCCGGATCGTGCCGTCATGGCAGCCCTGCGCGGCGCCGCCCTGCGTGGGGTCGACGTGCGCGTCATGATCACGGAGAAATGCGACAGCCTCCCCACGGATCTCGCGGCCTACTGGTATCTCGATGCGCTGGGCGGCGTGGGCATCCGCTTCTTCCGGTACACGGAGGGCTTCATGCACTCGAAGGTCGTGCTCGTGGATGACGAGGTCGGCAGCGTGGGGACCGTGAACTGGGACAGTCGCTCGTTCCGCCTCAATTTCGAGGTGAGCGCGCTCGTACACGACGTGGACTTCGCCACCCAACTCGAAGCGATGTTCGAGCGCGATTTCGAGCGCTGCCGCGAGGTCGGCTCGGGGGAGCTGGAGGGGCGCGGCGTCTTCTTCCGCACGGCCGTCCACACGGCTCGCCTGCTCTCGCCGATCCTCTGACGGGCGTTCAGCGTCGCAGGCGCCGAGGCGGATCGAGCAGCCGCAGGGCGGCGAGCGTCGCTTCGAACTCGGGCGGGAGGGGGGCCTCGAAGGCCACACGCTCGCCGGAGAGCGGGTGGGGGAACTCGAGCCGGTGGGCGTGCAGCATCAACCGGCGCGTGTGCTCCTCCCCGGGCTGGCCGGGCAGGCCATAGAGGGGATCACCGAGGATCGGGTGGCCGAGGTGCTTGAGGTGCACGCGGATCTGGTGCGTGCGGCCGGTGCGCGGGTGGCACTGCACGAAGGCGTGGCGCGGCATGGCCTCGAGGACCTTCCAGCGCGTCTGGGACTCGCGCCCCCCCTCGCGCACGGCCATCTTCGTGCGGTGGTTGCGCATGCGCCCGATGGGGGCGTCGATGAGGCCGGTCGCGTCGCGCGGCGTGCCGTGCGTGCAGGCCAGGTACGTCTTGCCGACGGTGCGCTCGGCGAACGCGGCGGAGAGGCGCCGCTGGGCCAGCTCCGTCCGGGCCACGACGAGCACGCCCGAGGTCTCCTTGTCGAGGCGATGGACGATGCCGGGCCGGTCCGAGCCGCCAAGCTCCGGCAGGTCCTTCATGTGCCAGGCCAGGGCGTTGGCCAAGGTGCCGTCGGGCTGGCCGGCGCCCGGGTGGACGGTCAGCCCGGAGGGCTTGTTCACGACCACCACGGCCTCGTCCTCGAAGACGACCTCGAGGGGCAGGTCCTGGGGCACGAGGTGGCTCGGCTTGGGCGGCGGCACCAGGATCGTGACGGCCTCCCCGCCTGCCACGCGGGCCTTCCCCGGCACGACGGCGCCCTCGATCTGCACCCGCCCGTCGCGGATCCAGGTGGCGATCTCGGTGCGGCTGTGCTCCGGCAGGCGGTCGGCGAGGGCGCGGTCCAGCCGCTGGCCCGCGGCCTGCGGCGCGAGCGTGAGGTCGATTCGAGCGCCTTCGGGGCCGTTGGCGGGAATGGGAGGTCTCCTCGTGGCGTTGCCCGCATGGCGCGGGGCCGACGCGTTTCTGTTGTACCCTCCGGCCGCCAGAGGCCGCACGGCCCCAGGGAGACTTCCGTGACCGACGATTCCGCGACGCCCGCCCCCGCCCCCGACTCCGCGCCCGCCTCGGCCGCTGCCCACGGCCTGCCGTGGAAGCGCTACGCCATCATCCTCGGCGTCGTCCTGCTGGCCTTGGGGGCCGCCTGGCTCGTGTTCGGCGAGCGCTTCACCCTCGGGCTGCACATCACCGGCCTGCACAGCAACGACGGCCGCACCCGCGCGGCCCACGTGCAGGCCCTGAAGGACGCCCCGAACAAGGAACTCGTGATCGAGCTGCTCGGGGAGGCCGTCGACGACGACACGAAGGCCTTCGAGGTCCGCAAGATCTGCGCCGACCTGCTGCACCGGCACTTCAATCGCCTGCCCGTCCTCGAGCGCCTGCTGCGGACCGCGCCCTCGGTCCACACGCGCGGCGTGGTCTTGCGCTCGCTCATGGTCGAGCCCTACTTCATGGACGAGATCGTGACGGAGCCGGCCTTCCGCGTCCCCCAGACGATCGACGCCTGGCTGCAGATGGATGGCGACCTGACCCGCTCTCATGCGATCCAGCTGGCCGTCAAGGTCGAGCGCAAGGAAGCGATGCCGCTGATCCGTCCGCTGCTCCAGCGCTCGGGAGCGCCGATGGTCCACAAGCGCCAGGAGCGCGACGTGATGATCGCGGCCGCAGGAGCGGTCGAGCGCTTCGCCGACTGCGAGTCGTTGCCCATGCTGCTGACCGTCGCCGGCCAGGATGAGGACTTCCTCGTGCGCCTGCGCTACATGCAGATCGTCGATCGCGCCTGCTTCCGCGACATGCCCCTCCCGGTCTGCCCCGGCATGCTCGACGAGGACCTCATGGCGCAGCACGTGCGCAAGGCCCTGGATGATCCGGCCCATGAGCTGCGCATGGGCGCGATGCTGATCCTCGTCCGCAAGCCCGCGTGGGCGAAGCCTGCGCTTGCACGCCTGCGGGAGATCGTCGCGGGCCCGAAGATGGACGGCGAGCGCGATACCGGCGCCGAGCGCCGTCACGCCCTCGAGACCCTTGTCCGCGTGGGCGAGGCCGAGGACATCGCCAACCTGCCGATGTACTTCCATGACGCCTCCGTCGAGGTCCGCAGCACGGCCGCGCGCAGCCTGAAGGTGCTGGGCAACTCCGGCCACGAGGGCTGCTGGATCGGCCAGCTCGAGGACGAGACCGAGAGCCAGGTCGTGTGGAACGAGGCGCTCGACTTCCTCTACAAGTGGGTCAAGTTGCGCATCGGTCGCCTGGGCTTCCCCCCGGCGATGTCGCGCAAGGCCGTGCACGACAAGAACGCCTGGGCCAAGGACCTAGCGAACCTGTTCGCCGGGCAGGAGGTCGTGGTCGCCGAAGACGACGGCACGTTCATGCGCATCTCGCGCGCTTCGATCGCGCGGGATCACTTCCGCTGGTGGGCTCGCCACCTCGGCCTCGAGCAGGACGACGTCGAGAAGGCCGAGGCGGCCCGTACGGCGTTCTACGCGGCGAAGCGCCGTGGCGACGCCAAGGCGGCCCAGGCCGCGCTCGAGGGCGCACCGCGCGCCGCGGGCCTCTGGAACTACGAGGACGCCTGGCTCGCGACCCAGCTGAAGTAGGGCGGCGCTCGAAGGCCACCCGCCTGGGTCTGCAGGGGCCCGTGCGCGAGCCCGAGGTGGGTGCGCACAAGGCGAGTCGTGGGCGCACACACGCTCGCCCTGCGGGCCTCGCTGGAGCGCCCCTACGGAGACGCCGTCGCCAGGCGCGTCACCATCGGGATCTGGCGCGGCGTCCGGGGTCTACGACCGCTGCGGCAAGGGCCAGCGGATCTGGACCCAGCTCTTGTCCTTGATCTTCTCTTCGATCCACTCGCGTGCCTTGCGGCGGGCGAGAAGTTCGCGCAGGTACGGCTTGATCTCGGCCAGGGAACGACCCGGACGCGGGCCGCTGCGGCGGAGGACACACATCTCGGCGAGGGTGTCGTACGGCGTTCCGACGTCGCCGTCGCGCAAGCGCTTCGCCTGCTCGTAGTGGACGCGGTCGTTGTTGGTGTTCGTCAGGCGCAGCGTGCGCGCGCGCTGGGTGCGGTCGCGCTTCATGTTGATCTCGGTGGCCATCTTCTCCCACGGCTCGCCTCGGGCGAGGCGGCGGGCGAAGGCGTTGCACATCCGGCGTGCCTCGATGAGCGTGCGGCCGCCGACCGAGAAGCCCTTCTTCTGGGAGAAGCCGATCTCGATCACGTCGGCCAGCAGGTAGGGGCCGTAGAGGCCCTCCTTGCCGCCGGCGGACTCCTTCTGGATC
>JARGNS010000085.1 GCA_029213105.1 Planctomycetota bacterium | reverse complement strand
GAGGCCTACCTCCACATGATCTCGTCGTCCGACGCCAGCTCGATCAGCGCCGCGGCGCGCTACCTGGCCTACCTGGACTCCGAACGCGGGCGCGCGCGCATTCTCGCCCTCGTAAAGGACCACGGCACACCCGCGGTGCGCCACAACACCTACACGAACGGGGCCCGCAACCTGCGCGGCGGTCCGCCCCTGGCCGTGATGCGTGCCGCGTCCAAGGACGGCTACGGCCCGCTGCAGGCCGAAGCCGTGCGGGACCTGGCAAAGATCGGCCACGGCGACGCCCCGAAGCGCGCACTCGAACTCGCGGCACTTCGACCGGTCCACATCACGGTCGGGCAGGCGGTGGCCGAGGTGCTCGGTGCCCTCGGCAACGGCAAGGCCGTCGCGGCCATGCTCGGCCTCCTCGACGACCCGAAGCTGCACGCCAACGTCCGCAAGAAGATCCTGGAGCAACTCCGCTTCCTGCGCGCCCCGGATGCCGTGGCAGCGATGGTCAAGGGACTGAAGAGCAAGGTGCCCGCCATCCGGAGCACGTCGGCCGATGTGCTCGCCGGCATTCTCGAGCCAGGCGTCACGAAGGCGCTGCTCGCCCGGGCGAAGAAGGAGAAGGATCCGGAGGTTCTCGCCCAGCTTCTCGAGGCGTTGGGCGATCACGGCGACCCGGTCGCCATGCCGGTCCTGCTCAAGCAGGCCAAGAAGCGCAAGAAGGGCGCCGCCCGCGCCTCGGCCGTGCGCGGGCTGGCACGCCTCGGCTTCCATCACCCGAAGATCCGCGCGTTCCTCCTGGCCCTGCTGGCAAGCAAGGACGCCGACAGCCGCATCCTGGCGCTGGACGCGGCCGGTGCCTCGGGTGACCCGACGGTCGTCCCCAAGGTGCTTCCGAATCTGGCCCACGAGGCGTGGCAGGTACGCCTCACGGCGGTCGAAGCACTCGATGCGCTACGCCCGCGAGCGGCCATCGCCCCGCTGATCGAGCGGCTACAGATCGAGGAGGCGGAGCGCGTACGCGATGCGATCGCCCACGCCCTGTTCCGGCTCACGGGCATGAACCTCTACGACGACGGTGCGATCTGGGCCCGCTGGTGGTCCCAGAACGAGAAGGGCTTCGAGGTCCCTGCCGACATCCCGACGCTTCCCGAGCAGCACGTGGGCGGAACCCAGGCAGGCTTCTACGGCATCCCCGTGAAGAGCGAGCGCATCGTGTTCGTGATCGACCAATCCGGATCGATGAGCGCGGCGGGCATGCGCCGGGACGAAGACGACGCGTCCACGAAGAGCTCGAATCGGCTCGATCTGGCGGTGCGCGAGGTACTCGGCGCCATCGCGAAGCTGAAGAACCGGGCCCGGGTCAACGTGATCCTCTTCCACACCACGATCCACCCGTGGAAGCCGACGATGCAGCGGCTGAGCAGCGGGAACCGGGCCGCCCTGGAACGCCACCTCACATCGAAGAAGCCGACGGGGGGCACGAACCTCTACGACGGGCTCGAGATGGCACTGCTCACGAAGGACGTCGACACGGTCTTCCTGTTGTCGGACGGCGCGCCGGGCTCGGGCAAGTACGTGGCGACGCCGGACATCCTGCGAGCGGTGCGGCGAGAGAACCAGACCCGCCGCATCGCGATCCACTGCGTTTCGATCGGCATGGACAGCGAGTTGATGAAGCGCCTGGCGCGCGAGAACGGCGGTCGCTACGCCCGCCGCTAGGCCGCGGGGGACGGCAGACGGCTAGTCTTCTTCGTAGCGAACGAAGAACTCCTGGACCCACCAGGGGCCCCCCTTGCCCTTGTGAACGCCCACACCGATGTGCGTGAGGCCCGGGCCGAGCAGGACGCGCAGGTGCGACGGGGAGGCGATCCACGCGTCCATCACCTCGCGCGGGCCATCGTTGTGGCGGGCGATGTTCTCGCCGCCGAAGTACGCCATGTCGACCTGGGCCCGCTGGAGGCGCTCGGCGGGGCTGAGGCCATCGGGGTTCTGGTGGGCGTAGAAGCCACGGATGCGCATGTCCACGGCGTGGTCGTAGGCGGCGTCGGCCGCCGTCTCGTCCCAGATGAGGGGGTCGAGGCCGTTGGCCGCACGGAGTTCATTCGCCATGGCCGCCACGGCGAGCGCCTCCTGGCGTTCCCCGTGCGTCATCTGCTGCCCGGGGGGCGTGTCCTTCTCCTCGCTCAGCGTGTCCTCGACCAGGTCGGCGACGCCGCAGCCGGCGAGCAACCCCGAGACGAGGGTCAGCAGCACCAGGGCGAACAGCGGCCGTGCGAAACGCATGAACAGGGATCCTCCGATTCGACTCCCTACCCCTACGTTCGACCAGACAGGGGGCCGACTGAAGGGTGGAGGAGCCAGATCGCAAGATCACGCCCTGGGCGGTGCGGGCGCGCGCCGCCCCGGGAGGGGCCCGCGAGCCCAGCGCTTACCTACTCGCCGGTGTAGCGGTAGAAGTCCTGCACCCACCAGGGACCGGCGCTCGCCAGGTGCACGCCCACGCCCAGATGGGTCACCCCCGGGCTCAGGACGTTGGCCCGGTGGTCGGCCGAGCCCATCCACGCGGCCATCACGTCCTGGGACGTCGGGTTGCTGCGGGCGATGTTCTCGCCGCCGCAGGCGGACATCGGGATCTCGCGCGCGATCAGGCGCTCGCAGGGACTCACGCCGTCGGGGTTCTCGTGGGTGTAGAAGTCGCGCACGCGCATGTCGGCCGCATGCTCGAAGGCCACGCCAGCCGCGGCCTCGCTCCAGACCACGGGGGGCAGCTGCACCTGGGCGCGCGCCTCGTTCACGAGGGCGAAGACCTCGCGGGCCAGGGTGTGCTCCGCCGGGGTCATCGTGTCGCCGGGGGGCGGGTCATCCGGCAAGCCCCCCCCACCCCCGCCACAGCCGGCCAGGACGCCAAGGAGCAGAAGAAGGGCCGCGACGCGCATCAGGACTCGAAGTCCGCGACGACGGGGGCGTGATCCGAGGGCTTCTCGCCCGTGCGCTCCTCGCGATCGATGAAGCAGTCGTCCGAGCGCTCCACCATGGTCTCCGTGGCGAGGATGAGGTCGATGCGCAGGCCGTGGTCGCGCGGGAAGCCGCCGCGGCGGTAGTCCCACCACGAGAAGAGCCCCCCTTGCCGGTGGTGCCAACGGAAGACATCGCCGAGCCCCCAGGCCTGCAGGCGCGCCAGGAAGGCGTGTTCCTTGGGGTGGAAGTGCACCTTGCCCGCCCAGGCGACGGGGTCGTGGACGTCGCGCTCGTCGGGGGCGATGTTGAAGTCGCCCAGCAAGACGACCGGATCGTCCGGGGTGTGGGCCGCGGCGAGCATGGCCTGCAGGCGCTCCAGCCAGTCGAGCTTGTAGACGAACTTGTCGCTCTCCGGGTCCTGGCCGTTGGGTACGTAGATGTTGATGACCCGCACCCCCCCGAAGGTCCCGGCGATCAGGCGCTTCTGGTCGTCGGGCCCATCCCCCGGCAGGCCGCGGACGACATCCTGGGCGGGCTCCTTGGAGAGCAGCGCCACGCCGTTGTAGGTCGGCTGGCCGAAGGTCTCGACATGCCAGCCCTTGGCCTCGAAGACGTCCCGCGG
Source organism: Planctomycetota bacterium (assembly GCA_029213105.1). Taxonomy (GTDB): domain Bacteria; phylum Planctomycetota; class PLA2; order PLA2; family JAEUHO01; genus JAHEIK01. The sequence continues at coordinate 6,639 of JARGNS010000085.1, read as the reverse complement.
GAAGGCCTCGTCCAGGACCTTGATCTCCTGCAGGCAGAGCACATCGGGGTCGTGGCGCTCGAGCAGGGCCAGGACACGCTCGAGGCGCGGACGGATGGAGTTCACGTTCCATGTGATGAGGCGCATGGGGACCTTCCTGAGGTAGCGGGATTCTACGGCAGGGCGGGTAGCATCGGCGCGCCCGCGGGGGGCGGAGACACGGCATGACCGAGATGGTCGCAATCGCGATGCTGCTCTCATTGGGGATGGCAGCGCAGTACCTGGCCTGGCGCATTCGTGTGCCAGCCATCATCCTGCTCCTGCTCGTCGGCTTCGCCTTCGGCAAGGACCGCCTCGATGTCGGCATCCAGGACCTGATGCCGGACGACCTGCTCTTCTCGATCGTGTCGATCTCGGTCGGGCTGATCCTGTTCGAGGGCGGTCTGTCCCTGCGCATGGCCGACCTGCGCCAGCACGGCCGCACCGTGATGCGCCTGATCAGCCTCGGGGCGCTCGTGACCTGGGCGCTCTCGACCGTCGCCGCGTACTACATCGTGGGGTTGCCCTTCAAGGTCTCGCTGCTGCTGGGCGCGATCCTGATCGTCAGCGGCCCGACCGTCGTCCTGCCGATGCTGCGCCACATCAGCCCCCGCGGCCGTACCGGGCCGATCCTCACCTGGGAGGGCATCGCCATCGACCCGGTGGGCGCCGTCCTCGCGGTGCTCGTCTACGAGGGCTTCAGCCTCGCCGGCGGCGCCGCCACCGGGCACGCCCTGATCGGCCTGCTGAAGACCGTCGTCATCGGCGGCGGCCTGGGGGCGCTGGGCGGGATCGCCCTCGTGCAGCTGATCAAGCGCTACTGGCTCCCGGATCACCTCCAGATCCCCATCACGGTCTCCATGGTCGTGGGCATCTTCGTGCTCTCGAACGCCGGCCAGCACGAGAGCGGGCTGCTCGCGGTCACGGTCATGGGTGTCTGGGCCGCCAACAGCGGGATCTCCGTGCGCCACATCCTCGAGTTCAAGGAGCACCTGCGCGTGTTGCTGATCTCGAGCCTGTTCATCTTGCTCGCCTCCCGACTCGGCAACGCCGACATCGGCTCGTTCGACGGCCGCTGGCTGCTGTTCCTGGCCGCCCTGCTGTTCGTCGTACGTCCCCTGGCCGTCTGGGTGAGCACGCGTGGCTCGAGCCTCTCGCGGGAGGAGAAGCTCTTCCTCGCGTGGATGTGCCCGCGCGGCATCGTCGCGGCGGCCGTCGCGTCCGTGTTCGGCCTCGCCCTGCAGGAGAAGGGCGTCGAGGGCGCCAACGTGCTCGTGCCGCTCACCTTCGCGGTGATCGTGGGCACGGTCGTCGTCTACGGCCTCACGGCGGGCCCCCTCGCCCGCAAGCTCGGCCTCGCCATCCCCAACCCCCAAGGGCTGCTGCTCGTCGGGGCGCACGGGTGGGCACGGGAGATCGCCGCAGCCGTGCAGAAGGAGGGCATCCAGGTCCGCCTGGTCGATGTGAACCGGCGCAACGTCCGCGCCGCGCGCATGGCCGACCTGCCCGCGAACCGGGCCAACGTGCTGGACGGCCACGTCGCCGACGACATCGACTTGTTCGGCATCGGCCGGGTCCTGGCGCTCACGCCCAACGACGAGGTGAACACGCTCATCGCCATGCGCTTCGCCCATCACTTCGGCCGCAGCCGCACCTACCAGCTGGCCCGGGACACGGTCCCCTCCAAGGAGAAGCCCGCGGACAGCACCGAGGACGGTGGCCGCCTGCTCTTCGGCCCCAACGCCGACTACTTCGACCTGAGCGCGCGCTTCAGCCGGGGGCGCATCCGCGTCACGCCCCTGAGCCCGTCCTTCGACTTCGAGGCCTTCCTGGCCCAGCACGGGGAGCGTGCCCTGCCTCTCTTCGCCATCGACTCCGAGAAGCGCCTCTCGGTCGCCACGGCCGACAAACCGCTCGCCCCGCAGCCCGGAGACAAGGTCGTGGCGCTCGTGGACACCCCGCCTACCGCGACCGACCCCGTGTAGCGGTGGATTGCCTGGGCTCTCGAAGCCGGGGCCAAAGCGCCTCGTCATGAGTGGACGCCCCCCGCCGTGTGGCTACCTTTCACGCCCCTGACTAGCGAGGAGTGACGTCATGTCGGAAGCCACCACCACAGCCCCCAAGGTCCTCTTCGAGATCACCGAAGACAAGCTCAACACGGGTCTGCGCGGGTTCCCTGTCGGCACGTGCCGCACCAGCGCGGTCAGCCCGACCCTGGGCGTGACGTACGTGGGCTACACCCTCGAGCAGCTCAAGGACAAGTCCGCCGAGGAGGTCATCTACCTCCTGCTCCACAAGGAGCTGCCGACCCCCGAGCAGACCGAGGCGTTCAAGGCCGACCTGGCCAAGCGCTCGGAGATCGACCCCGCCGTCTACGACGCGCTCAAGGCCCTGCCGAAGAGCGGTCATCCGATGGAGTGGCTCATCACGGGCCTCTCGCTGCTCGGCATGACGGGCAAGAGCGAGTCGAACGACTACAAGGAAGACTGCCTCAACCTCATCGCGCGCATCAGCACGCTCGTGGCGGCCATCATCCGCATCCGCGAAGGCTGGGGTGACCCGATCCAGCCGCGTTTCGACCTGCCCTTCGCCGAGAACTTCGCGCACATGATCGGCCTCGAAGAGGGCGGTGACGTCCTCGCCGACCTGCTACGGATGTTCTACATCCTCCACATGGACCACGGCGGCGGCAACCTGTCGACGTTCACCGGCAAGGCCGTGGCCTCGGGCAAGGCCGACATGTACTCCTCGATCGCCGCCGCGATGGCCGCGCTCTACGGCCCGCGTCACGGACGAGCGAACCAGGAGTGCCTGGCCTTCGTGAAGGAGGTCGGCACGAGCGACCCCGTCGAGTGCGAGAAGCGCGTGCGCGACATCATGGCGGCGGGCGGACTCGTCTACGGCTTCGGCCACGCCGTGCTGCGCCAGGAAGACCCCCGCGCCACGATCCAGTACGCCTGGGGCGAGAAGCACTTCCCCGACAACGAGCTGGTCAAGACGGCCATCACGCTGCGCAACGTCGTGCCGCCGATCCTCCAGGAGAACCCGAAGATCTCGAACCCGTTCCCGAACGTGGACGCGGTGTCGGGCTCGCTGCTCACGGCAGCCGGTCTCTCGAACCCGGACTACTACACGCTCATGTTCGGCTGGTCGCGCGTGGCGGGCATCGCCGCGCAGATCGTCGACGAGCGCCCGTTCCCCGGCAAGAAGGACGGACTGGCCATCTACCGTCCGAAGTACATCGCCGACGGGCAGCCTGCGAGCCGCGACTAGGCTGTGTCTGAAAACACTCCGTCGCGAGCCGGGGGAGGCCGAAGCGAGCCGTAGCCACGACGAAGAAGTGCCCCGGAGGCGTGCTCCTGCACGTTGAGGAGACACTTCGCCGTTGGGGCACGGGTCGCGAGAGGATCGCCCGGCGCAGCAGGAGGGCTTTTCAGACAAGCCCTAGTCCGCACGCGCGCACGTACGCCACCTCGCGCCGTCAGGGTCCTGTTGGGCCCTGGCGGCGCTTCTCGTTTTGCCCCCCGGCTCGGCACTCAAGCCAAGCCCCCCTCGCGGTCGTTAGGGCCTCGTAGAGAGGCTGGGGGTACCGGCATGGACGAACAGAACCGACGTCAAGCCGTTCGCGTTGCATGCGATCTGCCCATCCGCCTCAGTGACGGAGAGGCCGAGCGCCACGGCCGGATCGTGGATATCAGCCGCACGGGCCTGCGCGTGCGCATCCCCGGCGCCGCCCTCGGCGTGCACCGCCTCTCCAGCCTGGTCCAAGTGACCCGCAACCTGCAGGAGGCCCTCGGCGACACGTTCCTCGGCGAGCTGCACTACGAGATGCTCGGCCCGCTCGTCCAACGCCAGTTGACGCCCTGCCGCATCGCGAAGCGCGACTGGGAGCAGACGGACGTCGAGGTCGGCTGCCAGTTCGAGAGCCCCCTGCGCGACGAAGAAGTCGGCATGCTGGGCGTGGCCCTGCCGGCCGTCGGTGCCGAGGACGCGCCGGAAGACGTCGAGGGCAGTGGCCCCTTCCGCCGCACGGAGCCCGCGCCGACGCGCCCGCACTTGCGCAAGGCCCCCAAGCCGCAGCTGACCGCCTACCTCTACCCGGCGCCCGGCAAGACCTCGAAGCCCCTGGTGACACGGACGCACGCGCTGACCAAGGGCATGGCGATCCTGGAAGTGGCCTCCGGCCAGGGCTGGGATCTCCCCGATCTGGCCGTCGCCGACCTCGTGATGGCGCTCGACGCCGCCTACGGCACGTCGATCCTGCTGCGCGTGGTCGACGGCGACGACGACCTCTGGGCCGGCCCCGCCGAGATCCAGGAGGTCGACATCCGGCCCGGCAACAACGAGATCCGCCTCGGCGTGACCTTCAGCCAGCAGCTGCGGACCGAGGAATTGGGCCGCCTGGGCCTGCCGACGCCCGCCTGAGGCCCCCGAGGTCCCAGCCAGGGACACTCCCGCTACGCCCCGTCTTGACAGGGGCTGCGCGCGCCGCTGCCATGGGGTGGTGCGCGCCTCCCGCCCCAGCCTCTCCCCCCACGGCCTCGGGCTCGCCCTGCGGCGCGTGGGCGTGCGCTTGCGGGAGGCGGCCTTGCTTGCCGGTCCCGTGGCCGCACTCGAAGCCGTCGGCCCGCTGACGCTCAACGACGGGTTCGACCTGATGGTGCTCTTCGGGGTCGTGCTGGTGACCATCCTCCTCGGTCAGGCCCTGCGCGCCGGCTGGATGCCGCTCACCCAGCACGCGGCCGCCACGCTGCGCGAGCGCGGCCGCTCGATTTTGAGGCGCCTCTCGCCGGCCTACGCCGTGGCCCTGCGCCCCACGCCTGGCATCCCCATCCACGCCGACAACACGCTCACCACCCCCATCCTCACCATGGCGGGTGCGGCCATCGTGCTGGCCGCGCTCGGCGCACTCACGTTCACCGGCCTGACGTGGGTCAAGCTGCATGTGTCGTACACGCTCTACCTCGCGGGGCTCGTCAGCATCTGGTCGACCATGCTCTTGAGCGTGCTGTTCTGCGGCTTCTGCATGCAGCAGTGGCTCTCGCGCGTCGCGCGCCGCACCGGGGGCTCGCCGGCCCCCTACCTGCTCACGTTCCTCGGGTGGGTCCTCGGCATGGTCGCCCTCGCCGTCCTGCCTGGCGCCTTCGCCGTCCTCGCCGTCCTGCTCATCGGCTGGTTCGGCGGCCGTGGGCTGCAGACGCTCCCGCAGCAGAACTACTTGTTCTGCCGACGCGACGACCACGGCCGCGCGCGCGCGATCCCCGTCCAGACCTACCTACGCCATGTCCACACCGCGATGGTGATGGCCTTGACCGTGGTGGTGGTCATCAGCCAGGCGCAGCGGCTCTGGGAGCCGTGGCGCCCGCAGGCCCCCTTCGAGTTCACGGGCTGGATGGGCTTGATGGCGAGTCTGGCGTCCATCGTGCTGTGCACCCTGGCGGCCGCCCACTTCCGCCGATTGGTGAACCCCGGCGACGTGCCGCCGGAAGTCGCGCTCACGCCCACACTCTGGATCAAGCGCTCGCTGTTGCGAGAGCTCGGCAGCGAGGAAGAGCGCCAGGAGACCTACTGGTACCGCAACGCACGCGAGAACGGCTGGCTGGTGTTGCCCGACGCGCACGAGCCGGATCACGCCTGGGATCTCGTCATGGGCGAGATCGCGCACCCGCGCCACTTCGAACCCCGCGATCCGATCGACGAGAGCGATGCCAGCTTCCAGATCGAGCGGCGCCTGCATGTCGTCATGCGCCGCCGCTTCCGACGTTCCTTCGAGCGCCTGTTCAAGACGCTGCGTGGTGAGTCGCCCGAGGGGGGCACGGGCTTCCTCTTCTGCCCGCACGTCTGGCTCGTCCCGGGCGTCGTCCGCGACGTCGCACCGGCGGAACGCCAGAACGCCTCAGGCGCACTCGTCGGGCCGACGCTGTACGGCACGCCCTACGCGCAGGCCTTCGATCCGCGCGTGCGCCGCTACATCGGGTCCATCCTGCGCAAGCTCGAGGTCGACGTCGTCTTCCTCGAGGACGCCGTGACGTGGAAGGACATCCGCCGCGTGCTGGGTGTCATGTACGAGGTGCACGACCAAGGCCGCGCACCGATTCGCGAACGCCACTTCGTGGGCCTGCCCCGCGTGCGCGTCGTGATCCAGGAGGAGGCCGCAGAGTCGGAACCGCCGGAAGCGATCCCGACACGCGCGGACATCGACAAAACCGATACGATGCCCGGCCATACCCGCGTCCTGCTGATCACCCGCGACCGCGGCACCAAGGACGAGATCGAAGAACTGGATCCCGTCGACCACGGCGTCAAGACGCCGAGCCTCGTCTAGCGCGCCCGGGGACGTTCCGACCGCAGCGACCGATCGGGACGATTCTCCCCTGACGACAGCCGCCCGATCGCGTAGGCTTCCTGCAACCCGCGATCGGAGCCCGGATACCGCATCGCTCAACTTCGGAGATCAAGACGATGCGCAAGATCCTCTTTGCCCTGATGCTGGCCGTTGTGGCCTTCGGTACGGTTGCCTGCACGAGTGGTGGCGGCTGCTCCACCTGCGGCTAGTCCGCACGACATCCATGAACCCGCGGCCCGCGGCCCTCGAAGGGTCGCGGGCCGCGTTCGTTTTGG
>JARGNS010000084.1:8825-10248 GCA_029213105.1 Planctomycetota bacterium | reverse complement strand
GCCGCGGCGGACGGGGGTGGCACCGCGCTGGCGACGGCCGTCGAGACGAGCCGCGGCACGCTGACCCACGGGGCCCTGGTCATCGCGGCGATCACCTCGTGCACGAACACCAGCAACCCGTCGGTCATGGTGGCCGCGGGCCTGGTCGCGCAGAAGGCCGCGGCGCGCGGGCTCAAGGCCAAGCCGTGGGTCAAGACGAGCCTGGCGCCGGGTTCCCGTGTCGTGACCCGCTACCTCGAGGAAGGCGGGCTGCTCGACGACCTCGCCGCGGTCGGATTCGACCTCGTCGGCTACGGCTGCACGACGTGCATCGGCAACTCGGGGCCGCTGCCCGACGAGATCCGGGACGCCATCATCGAGGGCGACCTCGTCGTGGGCTCGGTGCTGTCGGGCAACCGCAACTTCGAGGGACGCGTCAACCCGCAGACGAAGGTGAACTACCTCGCGTCGCCGCCGCTGGTCGTGGCATACGCCCTGGCCGGCACGATGGAAGTCGACATCACGACCGAGCCCTTGGGCACGGACCAGGACGGCAACCCGGTGATGCTGGCCGACGTCTGGCCGACCAACGACGAGGTCGCCGCGGCCGTGCGCGCCGGGGTCAAGCGCGAGCAGTTCGAGCAGGAGTACGCCACGGTCTTCGAGGGCGACGAGCAGTGGCGCAGCCTGCCGGTGCCGGAGGGCAACCGCTTCGCCTGGAGCGACGAGAGCACCTACGTGCGCTTCCCGTCCTTCCTCGAGGACGTTCCCGCCGAGCCGACCATGCCGGGCGACATCGAGGGCGCCCGCGCCCTGGCGTTGCTGGGCGATTCCGTCACGACCGACCACATTTCGCCGGCGGGCGCGATTCCCGCCGACGGCCCCGCCGGCCGCTGGCTGGAGGAGCACGGCGTGGCCAAGCGTGACTTCAACTCGTTCGGCAGCCGTCGCGGCAACCACGAGATCATGATGCGCGGCACCTTCGCCAACATCCGCCTGCGCAACCGGCTGGCGCCGGGCACCGAGGGCGGCTGGACCACGCATCCGGACGTGGCCGAGCCCATCTCGATCTACGACGCCGCCATGCGCTACAAGGCCGCGGGCACCCCGCTTGTCGTCCTGGCCGGCAAGGACTACGGCATGGGCTCCTCCCGTGACTGGGCAGCCAAGGGAACCAACCTGCTCGGGGTGAAGGCGGTCGTCGCGACGTCGTACGAGCGCATCCACCGCAGCAACCTCATCGGGATGGGCGTCTTGCCGCTCGAGTTCGAAGGCGGGACGGGCTACGCCGATCACGGCCTCGATGGCAGCGAGGCCTTCGACATCCGTGGCATCGGGGCCGAGCTCGTGCCCGGGGCCGTCGTGGACGTGCACGCGACCAAGGCGGACGGCGGCGTGACCACCTTCCAGGCGAAGGTGCGCATCGATACGCCCGACGAGCTCG
>JARGNS010000084.1:0-8815 GCA_029213105.1 Planctomycetota bacterium | reverse complement strand
ACGGCGGCATCCTCAACTACGTCCTCCGTCAGCTGTGGGCCTGATCATGCCGCGCTATCTCCTCGCGTTCCTGGGTGCGCTTCTTCTCTTCGTCGCCAGTGGGGCGCTGCCGGCCTCGGCCGAGGAGGACGCGCTCATTGCGCGCGACCTGCTGTTTGGAAACCCCGACCGTGCCGCGGTGCGCATCAGCCCCGATGGCTCGTTGCTGAGCTACCTCGCGCCCCTGGACGGTGTGAGGAACGTGTGGGTGGCGCCCGTGGAAGAGGTCGCGGCCGCGCGGGCCGTGACCGCCGACAAGGGCCGCGGCATCCGACGCTACCGCTGGTGCTTCGACAGCCGCCGCCTGCTCTACCTGCAGGACGAGGGCGGTAACGAGGACTGGCAGGTGAAGGTGCTCGACTTGGTGACGAACCGGGTCAAGTCACTCTCGCCCGCCAAGGGCGTAGCGGCCCGCATCTCGGGCTTGAGCCGCAAGCACCCGCGGCATGTAATCCTCTCGATCAACGACCGTGATCCGCGCCTGCACGACCTGGTGAAGGTCGATCTCGTGACCGGCACCAGTGAGCGGATCCTCGAGAACCCGGGCTTCGGCGGGTTCGTGCTCGACGACGAGTACCGCGTGCGCTTTGCCCTGCGGCCTACGCCGAGCGGCGGCCACATGCTCATGCAACGCGCGGAGGACGGTTCGTGGAAGCCGTTCATGGAGGTCGGCCAGGAGGATGCCCTCACGACGGGACCGCTCGGCTTCGACAAGACCGGTCGTCTGCTCTACTTGCGTGACTCGCGCGGGCGCGACACGGCGGCGCTCAAGGTGCTGGACCTCGACAGCAAGGAGGAGCCCGTGCTGCTCGCAGCGGACGATCGTGCGGACATCGCCAGCGTCTCGTTCCACCCGACGGAGAAGTACGTGGAGGCGGTGAGCGTCAACCACGCGCGCGTCGAGTGGAGTGTGCTGGACAAGCGCATGCAGGCCGACATGGATGCCTTCCGCAAGGTCGACGACGGCGATCCGTCCATCGCAAGCCGTAGCGAGGACGACAACACCTGGATCGTGGTCTCGACCCGCAGCGACGGGCCGGCGCGCTACTACCTCTACGACCGCCCGAGCAAGACGGCGCGGCTGCTCTTCACGAACCGCACCGCGCTGGAGACGCTGCCGCTGGCCGTGATGCGGCCGGTCATCGTGAAGGCGCGCGACGGCCTGGACCTCGTCTGCTACCTCACGATGCCGCGGCAAGTCGAGCGGCGGCCGGCCAAGCCCCTGCCGCTCGTGCTGACCGTGCACGGCGGGCCCTGGGCTCGCGACTCGTGGGGGTACAACCCGGTCCATCAGTGGCTGGCCAACCGCGGCTACGCCGTGCTCTCCGTGAACTTCCGCGGTTCGACCGGCTTCGGCAAGCGCTTCCTGAATGCCGCGAACCTGCAGTGGGGTCGCGCCATGCACGATGACCTGCTGGACGCTGTCGCCTGGGCCGAGAAGCAGGGCATCGCCGATCCCAAGCGCGTGGCCATCATGGGCGGCTCCTACGGGGGGTACGCGGCGCTGGTCGGCCTCACGATGACGCCTGACCGCTTTGCCTGCGGCGTGGACATCGTGGGTCCCTCGAACCTCAACACGCTCCTGGCCTCGATTCCGCCGTACTGGAAGCCCATGCTCGACATGATGGCGGTCCGGGTCGGCGACCCGCGCACGGAAGAGGGCCGCAAGCTCCTCGCCGAGCGCTCGCCCCTGACGCACGTGGCCAACATCCGCAAGCCGCTGCTCATCGGGCAGGGCAAGAACGATCCGCGCGTGAAGGAAGCCGAGGCGCAGCAGATCGTGGACGCGATGAAGCAACGCGGCATCCCCGTGACGTATGCGCTCTACCCCGACGAGGGGCACGGGTTCCGCAAGCCGGAGAACAGCAAGTCCTTCTGGGCGATTGTCGAGACGTTCCTGGCCGAGACCCTCGGCGGACGTGCCGAGCCGTTCGGCAACGATCTCAAGGGCGCCTCGCTGCAGGTACCTGCAGGCGCCGAGCACGTGCCGGGGCTCGCCGAGGCCCTGGCCGGAGCGACCGAAGGGAAGTGATCCACTACGGGCTCGCCGGCTGGTCGTACGCCGACTGGGACGGGCGCGTCTACCCGCGCCCGAAGCCGCCGGGCTTCCATCCCTTGCCGTACCTCGCGCGCTACGTCGACCTGATGGAGCTCAACAGTTCCTTCTACGCGCTGCCGAATCCGAAGCACGCGGCCCGCTGGGCCCGCCTGATCGATCCGTATCCGGCGTTTCGCTTCACGGCCAAACTGCACCAGGCCTTCACCCACGGCCCAGCAGGGGAGCTGACGGGGGAACTCGCCGAGGCGTTTCGCCTTGGCCTGGGCCCGCTGGCGGAGTCCGGCCGCCTCCTGGCCGTGCTCGTGCAGTTCCCGGTCTCGTTTCGCGCGACGGACGCGGGGTGGCGTCGGCTCGAGCACATCCGCTCGTTGTTTCCCGCTTGGACCTTGGTCGCGGAGCTGCGCCACCGCACCTGGTTCGACGAGGCGTCCTACGGCCGCCTGCGTGACCTGGCCTATGGGCTGGCGCACATCGACCTGCCCGCGGCGCGCGACCACCCGCCGCAGGACCATCCGAGCCTGGGCCCGCTCGCCTACCTGCGGCTGCACGGGCGCAACGCGCGTGCGTGGTTCGACGCCAAGGCCGGTCGCGACGATCGCTACGACTACCGCTACGACGCCCAGGAAGTGGCGGGCGTGGCCAGGCGGCTCGAGCAACTGGCCGGGCGCAGCGAGAAGGCGCTGCTGGTCGCGAACAACCACTTCGGGGGCCAGGCCCTGGCGGCGGCCATCGAGATCAAGGCGGCGGTGGAGGGGAGCCCCCCCCCCGGCGCCGAGCACCTTGGTGGACGCGTATCCGGATCTCCGCGGCCGTACGCGCCCCGAAGAACCCAGCGGCCAGCAACCGCTCTTCTAGGCTTCGGCCCGCAGGCGATCGCGCAGACGCAGGAGCGCGATCTCGGTCTTGGCGTCAGGGATGCGGCCGTCGCGGCAACGCGCGATCGCATCCTCCATGCTGAGGACGATCACGCCGCCGGCCTCCTCCATCACGGAGCCATCGCCTTGGGGCTCCACCCGGTCGTCGAGGCGCGCGCGCACGCTGCGGAAGAACACCTTCTCGTCCGTGATCCCGGGGCTCGCGAAGAGGGGTCCGCCGAGGGGCTCGACGTCGGCGGGCGCGACCCGTACGCCTGCTTCTTCGAAGCACTCCGCCGCCGCGCGGCGCTCGATGCCCTCGGGACCGGTGTCTTCCGGCTCGAGCATGCCGGCGACGGTCTCGGGCAGCAGCCGGTAGATGCGGTCGTCCGGCTGGAAGAACTGCTTGTCGCGGCGGAAGTAGACGGGCGGTCGCACCCCGGCCTTGAGCGCCACGCGGACCTCCCCGGCCTCGGTGATCTCGTAGAGCAGGACGGCGACGGCGTCCACGTGCTTGCGGCTGACCATGTCGCACTCGTAGTGCGCCGAGGTGCTGCCGTCGGGGTAGCGGTTGCGCACCACCAGGCGCCGCACGCGCAAGAACCCCTCGTCGGGGCGCGAGCCCGCGGTCTGATCCGCGACCACTTCGATGGCGTCGATGTCCTTCATGCCGCCCGTCCTACCGGGAGGGGGGCGCTAAAGGAAGTAGTCGCCCGCATCCTCGAGCGGCCCATCCGTCAGGCCCTCGGGCGCCTGGATGGCCTTCTCGATCCACCAGTTGGTGTCGTGGTACAGGCACGTGACCTCACGGCACTCATGCGAGGCGTCGAAGCTGTCCAGCATCCCCGTGATGGCCTTGCCGCTGGCGGCGGTGGCCGCCTCGTCGCTGAACGCCGTGGCGGCGTCCATGCGCGCCTTCGGCACGCCGCGATGGGCCGGGCAGTTCCATAGCCCCAGGGGCGAGAGCACCTGCCGCAGGGCCTGCATGTGGCACATGCGGGGCTGGGTCGTCCAGTCCCGCCAGGCCCCGGTGGCGAGCAGCTTGAGGTTGATGCTCTCGAGTACGGCGAAGTCCTCCGAGGCAAGCTCGCGCGCCTGCGCGATGCGCGCGTCGATGCGCGCGACCACCTCGGCGGTCTCGCGCCGGGCGGCCTCCGGGTCCATGACTTCCGCGCCCTCGTCCGTTCGCGTGAGGAACGGCTTGAACGAGATGTAGTCGAAGCCGTGCTCCTGGGCGAGGCGCGCCGCGATCGGGATCTCATCGAGGTTCTCGATGACGGCCGGTGCACCGTCTTCGCGCTCGCTGCCTTCCCAGGTGATCACGAAGGAGAAGCCCACACGCGGCGCCGGGTTGCGCGCCTTGATGGGGGGGATGCCTGCGCAGATGGCCTCGAGGGTCACGGGCTTCTTGGGCTTGTGCATGGCCTGGAAGGTGGCGTCCACCCCCGAGTCGAGGCTCAGCCGGATCCAGTCCTCGCTGTCGAGGCAATCCACGATGTCCAGGATGCGATCGTTGCGGCCGCCGTTGCTGACGATGGCCACCTGCAGGTCGAGCGACTTCAGGAAGCGGACCATCTCGCGAAAGCGCGGGTGGACGGTCGGCCCCCCGCCGCCGATGAGGATGACCGACCGCAGGCCGGCGCCCGCCATGGTGCGCAGGGAGGCCCGCAGCTTGTCGTCGTCGTAGCTGATGCCGCTGTTGAGGATGTCCCAGTCGATGCAGTGGTCGCACGCATAGTTGCAGGCGGTCGTCAGATCCAGGTTGATCGACAGGGGGGCCCACGCCGGCATGGCGGGCCCGGCCTCGCCCGCGGCTCCCGCCGCCCGACGCGCCTTCTGCCACGCCACGTAGTCCACGATGCGCTCGTGAAACGGGGCCTGCCGGAGCTTGCGAACGAAGTCGTGGATCGGCGCGACGGGCAACGCATCCGCGGAAGCCGTGGCTTCGCCTTCAGGGGATGCCGCGCTGGCCTGGGGGTCGTTCACTGGGCTTGGTCTCGGATGTGGCGGCGCGCGACTCGGACGATCTCGATGAGGTGGCGGAGTCCGGGGTCGGCGGCCGGGTCGAGCGGGTGGGTTTCCCCGCGGGTGGCGGTGTCGAGAAACGAGCGTACGAGGCGCGGCGTGGGATCCGGAAGGGGAATCCGCCTGTCGCCATCGGCGAGGGTCATCGCGTAGGTGCCGGGATCCACCTGGCGGGAGGCACGGAAGCCATCCAGGGCGTAGGTCGTGGTGCGGGCGGCATCCGGCGTCGCGTCGAGGACGATGTCCGCCTCGATCGCGCGCGCCGCCGCCGCGTAGCGGAAGGTGAACCGCCAGCGCGTCGCGTCGCGGCCCCCTTCCTGAACCTGGAGGTCATCCAACCGGGCGTCGCGATCCGGGGCGAAGTGGGCGAGCATGCTGAGAGGATGGGACATGCTGTCGATGACCGCCTCGAGGCCCGCAACCCGCGGCGGCATCTGCATGGCGAACTGTGCCGGCACGGCCGGGGCTTCCGGATGTAGGGTGCGGAAGGTCGGCAGGGTCCAGGGCCACTGGGTGTTGACGCGCAGCAGGCACGCGCGCTCGTGGAACGCGTTCACGAGCAGGGCTCCCTCGTTCTCGGCGTCCGGCGAGCCCGACGACCACACGAGCGGCTTCTCGCAGAGGGCATGCAGACCGTGCGCTAGCGCGAAGTCGAGCCAGCGACCGTGGGTCTCGCGCGGGCTCGCGATGATCAGCGCCTCGGGCTCGGCGGCGGCGACGGCCTCCTCGCTCCACGTGGCGCGCACCGCGCCGACCGAGACAGCCTCGACCTCCTCTGCGGCCTGGCGGGCGGTGGCCTCGCGGGTGCCGTAGACCGCGACGAGCTCGTGGCCCGCTTCGGCGACGAAGCGAGCGAGGTACGGTCCGAGGCCCTGGCGGACCCGGCGAGCTCCGATGATGGCGACGCGCATGGCATGTACGGTACCCGGGCGCGGGCGTATGCTCTGCCGCGACGCAAGGAGGAGCTGCAATGGGCACCGAGATCTGCATGGCCATCTACCGACCGAAGCCGGGCAAGGACGCGGAGCTTGCGGCGCTGATCGAGGGGCACGTGCCCGTCCTGCGCGGGGAGGGCCTGGCGACCGATCGAGAGGCCATCGTCATGCGCTCGCGCGACGGCAGCTTCGTAGAGATCTTCGAGTGGGCCGAGGCGGATGCCGCCGGTCGCGCGCACGAGAACGCGGCGGTTGCCGCGATCTGGGGCGCGATGATGGAGGTCGCGACCTTCGGGGTGCCGGCGGACCTCGCGGAGGCGACCACGCGCTTCGCGCACTTCGCGCCCGTCTAGTCGATGGCGGACGGGCTGCAGGACCTGCCGGAGCTCCTCGCGGCCGCCTGGCAACGGCGGCGGGCGCTGCACGACGATCCCGAGCTGACGGCCTACCGGGTGTTCCACGGGCACGGTGAGGGCTGGCCGGGCCTGACCCTCGAGCGCCTGGGGGACGTCTACCGGATGCGCTGCGTGGCGCTTGATCCGCAGGTCGTGCCGCTCGTCGAGGCCTTCCTCGTCGAACAGACGGGACCCGAGATCTGGATCGGTGTGGTGCCCGAGCGCGAAGGCGAATCCATGATCTGGGTGCGAGATCCGGGGCCGCGAGGCCCGGTCGTCGCGCGGGAAGCCGGCCTGTCGTTCGGCTTCGAGGTGGAGGCCCGCGGCAATCCCGGTCTGTACTTCGATGCCCGCGCCGCGCGGTCGTGGGTGCGCGAGCATGCCGAGGGACGGCGGCTGCTGAATCTCTTCGCCTGGACCGGAGGGTTCGGCGTGGCGGGGCTGGCGGGCGGCGGCCGCAGCGTCATCCATGTCGAGCAGCAGAAGCGGGCGCGAGAGCGTGCGAAGCGCAACCACGAGCTCAACAACCAGGGCATCGACGACCGGGACCTCTCGGGCGAGGACGTGTATCGCTTCCTGCGCCAGGCGGCCAAGCGCGGCCGCCGCTTCGGGGGCATCATCATCGACGCTCCGCCCCAGGTTCCGCCGCGTGGGCCGCACCGTCCCGAGGGGCAGGACTACGAGACGCTTGTCCCGCTGGCCCTCGACGTGTTGGAGCCGGACGGTTGGATCCTGTGCAGCTTCAGCCGGCGCGACGTCTCCCGCACCGAGAACGAGGCGCGCATCCGGGCTGCCTGCGACGGCGCGCTCGAGGTGATCGGGCGCGGCAGCAGCGGCGTCGACTTCCCCGAGGCGGACCCGGAGGCCAAGCTGCGCTTCAGTGCGTGGGCTCGCGCCTAGCCAGGATCGGATCACGCGCGCGATGCGTGGAACTCGTGCCGGACGTGGGGCGCCGCGCTGACGGACGGGACCAAGGTGGGTGCACGGCGCAGCGGCGTCGTGCATCCGCGAGCGCAGGCCGCAGGCAGGGCTCTGCACGCGGACAGGCTTCAACCAACGCAGGGCGCCAGACAGACAGGCCGGAGCGCAGCGGAGGCAGTCGTGCATGGCCTGGCGGATGACCGGACCAGTAGGGTCGGGCGGCGACCGCAGCCGGCGCACCGGCTTCGTGCGAACACGAGCCGTGCTGACGCACAGAGCCTTGGCCGCAGACAGGCCGCTCCCAGCGCCGGGTGGCTGCCGAATCGCCGGCCGGAGCGCAGCGGAGGCAGTCATGCGTGGCCCGGCAGATGAACGGACCAGGGTGGGTGTACGGCGCCCGCGTCCTGCGCACCGGCGTCGTGCATCCGCGAGCGCGGGCCGCAGGGAGGGCTCCGCACGCGGACAGGCTTCAACCAACGCAGGGCGCCAGACAGAAGTGGTTGGTGGAGGCGGGGGGAATCGAACCCCCGTCCCGAGACGGACCCGTACGTGCCTCTACGCGCGTAGTCCTTGAACTTGAATCTCGTCGCCTACAGCGCCCAGGACAGGCTCGTAGTTGACCAGCATGTAGATTCTCGCCTGGTGTCATGACATGCGGCATGACACCGGCCAGCCCGCCATATGGCGATCCTCTTCCCTCGGCAGGCAAGAGGGAGGGATCGCGCCGCTAATTAAGCGGCGAGTGCGTAGTTGTTGTTGGCAACTAAGTGTTTCCGGGTGTTGTTGACGAGGTGTACCTGGATCCCCGGCGCGCCACCCGCACGAGCCTACGTCCGGTCGAATCCGTTCGCCCCCGTATGAACAGGAACCACCGAATGGACGGGACACAGTCGTGGATGACTGGTCCGTGTCTGCGAAAGAGCGGCCCGCATTGTACCGGGAGCGGCGGGGGAGGGCCCCCTTGGGCGGCGCCGCCGGCCAGGGGGCCAGCCCAGCTGTTGCATGAACACAGGTTGCATCGCGCGGTCCTCGCTGGTCTTCGCACCCGATCTCTTCACCTAGGCTCGTCCGAGGGGGGATCGGCCCCGCCTCCTCGCCTCGGCTTCGACCTCGGGCGCGAATCCGTCGCGAGGACACCCTGTCGCCGCTAGGGGGGGGCGGCCGTCGCACGCTGAGCCCGGCCGAATCGCCACCCGGGCCCCGGACGATGCGCGCTTCACGCAACAGCCGGGCTAGAGCTTGGCTTCGCGGATTTCGCGGCGGTCGGCCTTGGCCTTCTCGTACTCGCGCTTGTCGCCCTTGCGCCGGCCGTGGCCGAGCCCGAGCTCGATCTTGACGCGGGAGCCGAGGAAGTACATCTGCAGTGGCACGAGGGTGGCGCCCTTCGCATCGAGCTGATGGATGATCTTCGTGAGCTCCTTCTTGTGCACGAGGCACTTGCGGGAGCGGGTGGGTTCGTGGTTGTGGTAGCTGGCCTGGGGCAGAGGCAGGATGTTCACGCCCTCCAGCCACAGTTCGCCGTCCTTGATGCGCGCGTAGCCCTCGGCAATCGTCGGTGTGGACTGGCGCAGGGACTTCACCTCGCTG
>JARGNS010000083.1 GCA_029213105.1 Planctomycetota bacterium | reverse complement strand
CCAGCGTGCGGTGCGCGTCGAGCTGATCGGCCGCCAGGCTGCCGATGTCCACCGGGGCGGGCCCCGTCGGCGTAGGCGTCTCCGCTCCGCAACCTGCCAGCAGCAGGGCACACGCACAGAGAAGGACAGTCGTTCCATCCACGAGACGCTTGATCATCGCACCACCTCCTGCCAGCGAACCGGACCCGTCCGTTCTACGGGCGCCCGCAGGGGGCGTTCCGGCAGGGGTTTTGCTCCAGGGACCTCCATCACCCTGTTTCCGCGCATTTCCGGACGATCTGTCCCATGGCGGAGACACTCGCGACTCGCGCGTGTCTCCACGTGGGGCCGGTCCGGAGAGGAGATCGCCATGCGTGCCGCCCCGATCGTGCTGTCCCTGTTCCTCCTGCTGTGGTTCGTCGCGCCCCCGGGGGCCGAAGCGTCCGGCGAGGCCCAGACGAGCGAGGACGTGACCACGCTCGAGGCCACCGCGCGTGTGGAGGCCCTCACCAAGCTGCTGCGCACGTCCCGCTCGAAGACCATCGATGTCGTCGCGGCCTTGGACGAGGTCGCGGAGGCCTACGAGTCCGCCGGCGAGGATGCCCGTGCGCGCAGCGCCTACCGCAAGCGCGCGGAGGCCCAGTTCCTGCGAGCCCTGGGGCGCTGGAAGTCCCCGCGCGGCAAGGACGCCAAGGGCAACCTCCACGCGAAGGTCGCGGTGCATGCCGCCAAGATCCTCGGCGATGTGGCGGCGCACCTCGATGCGAAGGAGCGCAAGGCGCTCTCCGCGCGCGTCCGCAAGGTGATCGACAACGACCTCTTCGCCAGGCGGATCAAGCAGGGCATGTCCCAGGAACAGCTCGAAGCGACGTTCGCCGCCGTCGGGCGCATCGGGGACCCCTCCTCGTTGGCCTGGTACGAGAAGCACCACATGCGCACGAGCGCGGTACAGCTGCCGGTGCTGATCGCCGCGCACAAGTCCTTGGGGCTGTTCGTGGACGTGCCGGGGCGCTGGCGCCACGCGATGGTGAAGGCCCTCACGAAGAACTACGCGAGCGTCGAGGCCCAGGCCGAGCAGGGCAATACGGTCGCGGAGCGCTCGGCCAAGCGCTTCTGGGACGAACTCAAGCTGCACACGATTCCCGCCCTGCAGCAGTTTGCCGGCAAGCCGACCAACGAGGAGGGCGAGGCGCTCGCCACCGTCGGCGCCTTCCGCGAGTGGTTCCGCGCCCGCAAGAACGCGAACCGCGCTCCCTGGCTGGACGCCTGAGCGCCGCCGCCCGCAACGAAAGCGACCCGGCGCGGAGGCTGCCTGCCTCCGCGCCGGGTCGATGCGGTGCCCGCCACCAGGGGCGGACCGGATCGTGGTGAGCTCTAGCGCGGCGAGCGCGGATCCATGGCCGCCCGGAGCTTCTCCAGCGCGCTGGAGAGGCGATCGAGCTTGGCGCCGAGGTCCGCGTCCCCCTGGGGGCCGCGGCGTGCCCCGTCGCGCGGGCCGCGCATGCCCGGACCCTGGTCGCGGCTGCGGTGGTGGCGACCCTGTCCCTCGGGACCCTGCCTCTGGGGACCCTGCCTCTGGGGACCGTGCTGCGAACCGCGCGGGCCGGGGCCGCGTCGAGCCATGCCGTGTGCCGCACGACCGCGCATGCCGGGCCCGCGCTGCGGGCCCGGCTGAGGGCCCCGTCGACCGGTCCCCCGCATGCCGGGACCGCGCTGCGGGCCCCGTCGACCGGTACCCCGCATGCCGTGGCCCTGGCGGGCCCCGCGTGCGTGGGGACCGCGGTGGCCACCCTGCTGGGGACCGCGTGCGTGCCGACGCCCCTGCGGCGGGCCGCGGCGCGTGCTGCCCTGGGCGCCGCGGGCCTGGGCGCGCTGGCCGCGGGCCCGGCCGTCCCGGCCCCGGGGGCCACGTGCCTGGGGACCACGCGCCTGGGTGCCGCGACGCATGCCGCGGCGTCGGCGCGGGAGTTCCTTGTCCGAGAGCGCGCCGTCCGCATCGGCATCCAGGGAGCCAAAGCGCGCATCGAGCTGCGTACGGAACGCCTTCCACTCCTCGCCGCTCACCGTGCCGTCGTGGTCGGCATCGGCCACGCGCAGGAGCCGGCCGAGGTCCAGCTGCTTGGGCGGTCCGTCGCGGGTGTCGGCCTGCGGACCGGCCGGGGCGGGGCGCTCCTCGCCCGGAGCCGGCGTGGTCTCGTCCTCGGCGCCGGCGGGTGTGCTCATGAAGGCGACCAGGGCCGCCAGGACGATGAGGCTCGTGGTGCTCATCAGGGTCTTCATCGGAAATCTCCTTGGTTGCGGGCTTCAACCCGCCACGGACGGCTGGGGTACGGCGCCCTCTTGCGGGCGCCTTAAGGCGTGCCGGCGTTCGTGGGTTCGTCTGTCGCGCTTTCAGGAGAACGCAAGAATTCGAGTCCACCCTGCGGCACGATAGGAGGCACAAGCGATGGCTGGAGCCGCAACCGTGACCGCGATTCGTCCGAAGATCCTGCTCGTCGAAGACGACGAGAACCTGGGCCGTCAGATCGTCGACGTCCTCGAGGGCGCCGACCTTGAACCCACGTGGATCAAGAACGGCTCGAATGCGCTGGCCGAGTCGCCCGACGACTACCACCTGCTCATCCTCGATCTGATGCTGCCGGGGGCGTACGGCCTCGACATCCTCAAGACGTTCCGCGTCGACTCGGATGTGCCCGTCCTGATCCTCAGCGCGCGCAACGAGACGGAAGACAAGGTGCGCGCGCTCAAGCTCGGTGCCGACGACTACGTCACGAAGCCGTTCTGGCCCGATGAGCTGTTGGCGCGCGTGCAGGCGCGCATGCGCCGCCCGGTGCTGCAGCGCTCCGACATGATCACCGTGGGCGAGCTCGCCATCGACATCTCCGGCCGCCGCGTGCTCGTCGGGGAGGACCCGGTCGAGCTCACGCGTGTGGAATTCGATCTGCTGGCGGCGCTTGCGAAGCGTCCCGGCGCCGCGGTCCCGCGGGCCTGGCTCGCCGAGCATGTGCTCGATCCCGACCGGGAGGGCACGGAGCGCACGCTCGACGTGCACGTGAGCCGCCTGCGCAAGAAGCTCGGCGGAAGCGGCAAGTGCGTCGCGACCGTGTGGGGCGTCGGCTACCGGCTGGAGTCGCAGAGTTCCTCTTGACGCTGCGCGTACGCCTCACGCTGACGATCCTCGTCACGGCCATCCCGCTGGTCGGGGGGCTGATGTGGCTGCGTCGCGACGTCGAGCGCCGTACCGTCGAGGAGACGATGCGCGCCTCGGCCCTCGCGTTCGTCGACCACAACGGGTGGCGCCTCGCCGACGAGGACGAAGCCGTGCGCTGGGGGGGGGACGTGCGCCGCTGGTACCGGCGGCCGAACGGCCCCGGACCGGAGGGCCGCGGTCCGGGCGGCCGACGCGGCGAGGGCCGCGGTCGGTCCGGGCGCGTGCCGCCGAAGAAGCGCGCGGGCGCGCCCCCCGGCCTCCCGCGCAGTCCCGAGAGCGGCCCCGGAGCCGAGGTGCGGCGCAATCCCAAGGGGCGTGGCGGCGGTCGCCGCCCCCCGCCTCCCGTCGAGCTGGCCGGGGAGGCCGTGCGCCACTGGATCTTCGCCTACGACGAGACCTTCACCTCGGCCAACCCCCTGGCGCCGGTCGTGCCGGAGGCCCTGCGCAAGGCCCTCTCCGAGGAGGGACTCGCCGGCGGGACCTGCCGGGTGAAGGCCGGCCCCGACGAGGCCGCGCGCGACGGCTACGAGATCCTGCTGCGGGTGCCCGGGCAGGAGCCGCCGTGCGCCTTCGTGCTCTTTCGCAAGTCGGGCGGCCAGCTGCCCTCCGCGTCCTCCGAGTTGCTCTGGGCCAGCATCATCCTGTGCGGCGTCCTCCTGCTCGCCGTGCTGGTGGCGGCGGGGCCGATCGTCGGGCGCATCCGCCGGCTCGCGGCCGACGTGCGCTCGGCCGCGGCGGATCGCTACGTGAGCCGTGTGCCCGTTGGCGGCAATGACGAGATCGCCGACCTCGCCAGTGCGTTCAACGATGCCGGCGCCGAGCTGCGGCTGAACCTCGAGACGATCGAGCAGCGAGAGCAGGCCCTGCGCCGCTTCGTCCGCAACACGACCCACGACGTCATGATCCCGCTCACCGTGCTGCAGGGCGACATCAACGACCTGCGCAAGCGCGTCGAGAAGGGCGAGCCGCCGGATCGCGAGCGCATCGTCCAGGCGCTGGAGGAGGCCCACTACATGGGCTCGCTGCTCCACAACCTGAGTGCCGTCGCCAAGCTCGAAGGCGGCGAGCATCAGCTGCAGATGCACCCCGTCGACCTGAACGCGCTCGTGCAGCGCGCCTCCGAGCGGCACCGGCCCATGGCCCACATGCGCGGGATCGAGCTCGAGTACGGCGTGCCCGATCCCGTGCTCCTGACGCGCGGCGACCTGACGCTCATCGAGCAGGCTGTCAGCAACGTCATCCAGAACGCGGTGCGCTACAACAACGAGGGCGGGCACGTGGCGGTCATTCTCGAGGCGCCGCGCAACAAGCCGGGCACGTTCTCGGTCCAGGTGATCGACGACGGCCCCGGCATCGCGCCGGAGGAGATGGCCAACATCGCGGACCGTCGCTTCCGCGGGGAGAGCGCCCGCACGCGCAACCCGGAGGGCAGCGGGCTGGGGCTGAACATCGCCCGGGATGTGGCCGAGCGTCATGGGATGACGCTCACCTTCGGCGACTCGGAGTACGGCGGCCTGCAGGTCGAGCTCGCCGGGCCGCTGCTGGCCGGCGCCGAGGGCGCCTGAAGCGCCCCGGGGCGCCGCTCGGTCCCTGCGGGGGGGATGCCGACCTGGGCGCGTCACGGAAGTCGTGCGCCCCCAGGGGGTTGTGGGGTGCCTGCATCGGTCCGCAACTCCGACCGGCGGCGTGTGGTATCAACAGGGGTCCCCAGGAGCGGTATGCCATGAAGATTCTCCCCATTCTGCTGATCAACCTCGCCGTCACGGGCGGCGCCCTCGTCATCTACGACCAGATGCAGGGCGAGGCCGGCAGCGCCACCTACGACATGGCCGGCGCCGACTCCGTGGCCATGGCCGACGTCGAGACGCGCCTGGCTCGCCTCGAGAAGAACACCGCCGCACCCGCACTCGCAGGCGCCGGCAACGAGGGCATCCTCCGCCGCCTCGAGGCCCTCGAGGGCTCTCGTGCCGACAGCGGTACGCGGCCGAGTGAGTCGGGGATGGCCTCCGCCGACGGCCCGGCCGGTTCCAATGCCGGTCCCATCACGACCTTCAGCGACGACGGGGATGTCTCCGACGGCGAGGTCCGCCGCTTCCGCAAGCTCATGGATGCCGCCAACGAGCAGCGCCGCCTCGAGCGCGAGCGCGAGCAGCTCGCCAGCCTCCTCGAGCGCCTCGAGATCGAGATGGACGACAAGCAGCAGGAGCAGTTCCTGACCGCGCGTCGCGCCCGCCAGGAGAAGATGGGCCAGATGTTCCGCGACCTGCGCAACAACCGCGAGCCCGGTGGCGATCGCGAGCAGTTCATGACGAAGATCAACGAAGGCCGCGCGAAGCTCAACGAGGAGTTCGCCGTCCAGATCAACAAGTTCCTTCCCTCCGGCGACGCCGCCAAGCTCGTCGAGCACGAGAACAGCAACCGCTGGGGCGGCAGGGCTCGCGGCGGTCCCAGCGCCCGTGGCGGCCGCGGCGGCCGCTAGAGCTCCGGCACCCCCTTGCCCGACGTCACCCTCCAGAGCTTCGGTGCGGCGCGCACCGTGACGGGAAGCCGCCACCTGATCACGGTGGACGGCTTCTCCTTCTTGCTGGACTGCGGCCTCTTCCAGGGACCCCGACGCGAGTCCCGGGAGCGCAACCGCCACGTGGGCGTCGTGCCCGACGCAGTCGTGCTGAGCCACGCGCACATCGACCACAGTGGCGCCCTGCCGACGCTCGCGCGCGATGGGTACCGCGGGCCGATCCATGCCACGCCGGCCACGCGCGACCTCTGCCGTGCGATGCTCGCCGACTGCGCCCGCATCAACGAGGGCGACGCGCGCTACTTGAACAAGCGGCGTGAGGCGGGTGAGCGGCTCATCGAGCCGATCTATACCGAGGAAGACGCCGAGAACACGCTGAAGCTCTTCGATACGCACGCGTACGACAAGCGCTTCCAGGTGGGGCCCGGCATCCACGCGACCTTCCGCGATGCCGGTCACATCCTCGGCTCGGCCGGCGTCCTCGTGGAGATCGACGACGGTCCCACGATCTACTTCACCGGCGATCTCGGACGACGCACCTATCCCATCCTGCGTGACCCTGCACCCCTGCCGGACGCCGATGTGATCCTCTCGGAGTGCACGTACGGCCAGCGCGAGCACGAGCCCGTCGACCTCGCCGAAGACAAGCTCCGCGCCGTGCTCGAGCGGGCGGTCGAGCGCCGCGGCAAGGTGTTCATTCCGGCCTTCAGCGTGGGCCGCACGCAGAACCTCATCTACGCCCTTGCCCAGCTGCGCAAGCGCGGCGCGATCCCCGAGCTGCCCGTGTTCGTGGACTCGCCCCTGGCCGAGAAGGCGACCCGGGCCTTCGCGGATCATCCCGAGTGCTACGACGCGGAGCTGCAGGACTTCCTCTCCGAGGGCGGCCGGCCCTTCTACCCGTCCTGGGTCCGGTACACGGCCAAGCGGCAGGAGAGCATCGCGCTCAACGAGCGCCGCGGACCGTTCGTCGTCTTGGCAGGCAGCGGCATGTGCGAGGGCGGGCGCATCACCCATCACCTCAAGCACGGCCTCTCCGATCCCGACAACACGGTGCTGTTCGTCGGGTGGTGTGCGCCCAACACCCTGGGCCGCCGCATCATCGAGCGGCAGCCCGAGGTGCGTGTCCTGCGGCGGACCGTGCGCGTGCGCGCCGAGATCCGGACCCTGCGCGCCTACTCCGCCCACGCCGATCGCAGCGGGCTGCTCGAGTTCCTCGCGCCGCACGCCGAGCGTGGTGGGTCGCTGTTCCTCGTGCACGGCGACGAAGACACCGCCCTGGCCTTCGCGGAGACCCTGCGCGAGAGGGGCCACGGCGACGTGCGCGTGCCCGAGCCCTACGCGCGCTACCCGCTGACCAAGCGCTCGTAGCGGGGGCTAGAGGGGCGTCTCGAGTTCCACGATCAGCGGCAGGTGGTCGCTCGCCACGCGCGTCGTCTCGTCGAGGACGCAGGCCACGTGATGGCAGCGCACGGGATCGCGGTAGAGGATCTTGTCGAGCCGCACCAGCGGCATGCGGCTGGGCCACGTGCGCTCACCCTTGGGGCGCGCGTCCGTGCGCGCCACATGGAAGCCATGCTCGTTCATCACGCTGCGCACGAGGCGCTTCGTCCATTCGTTCCAGTCCCCGGCGATGACCAGGGGCTGTCCCGGCTCCGCCCCCTCGAACAGGTGCTCGAGGAGGCGTCGGACCTGGATCTTGCGCTCCATGTGCATCAGGCCCAGGTGCACGTTGGCGAGCATCCAGCCCGTCGTCGGGCCCGTCTCCACGCGCGTGACCAAGGCCGAGCGGCGCTTCTTCGGGGGGACGGTGAGGTCCACGTTGTGGATGTCGGAGAGGCGGTACTTCGAGAGCGTCAGGTTGCCGTAGGCGCCGCCCTTCACGCGTACGTTCAACCCCAGGGAGGCGTGCGGGTAGCCCAGCTCGTCACTCAAGCGCTCGGCCTGGTCTTCGTACCCCGAGCGCGGCACGCCACGGTCGACCTCCTGCAGGCAGACGACGTCGGCGTCCAGGTCACGCAGGACGGCGAGGATCCGCTCGAGCTGGTACTTGCGGTCGGTGCCGATGCCCTTGTGGATGTTCCACGTGACGATGCGAAGGCGGGACGTCATCAGGTGCCTAGTGCTTGCCCGCCGTGGTGAGGGGCCAGTCGTCGGTGCGGAACGGGACGGTGGGCAGGCCCTCGGCGTTCGTGAGGTTCACGCCGGGGTTGTCCGACCAGGCGTAGCGCACGGCGACGGGCTTCTTCACCGCCGGGCAGGAGACCACGATCGTCTCGCCCACGATGCGGGCCGTGGCCCAGTGGAAGACCTTGTCCTTGCCCGCGATGGCGAAGCCTCGGGGCGGGTCGTCATCGTCCGTCTCGAGTCCGCCCTTCGCGTGGCGGAAGCGCAGGGTGACCGTGCCGTCCTTGCCGGACTGCGCGGCCTCGAAGAGCGGGCCGGAGTGGGGCGTCGGCATGCCGTACTCCTTGCTCAGGGCCCAGGCGGCGAGTCGGGCGCCCACATCCTGCTTGTTCTTCGGGTGGATGTTGCCGGCCTCCCCGATGTCGATCGTGACAGCCATGCCCGTGTTGGGGACGGACTGCAAGGTGAGCAGTTGCGCCTCGCGCAACTCGGCCCATGCGCTAGGGCCGGGCTCGGGCTTCGCCGCGCGCCAGTTGGCGAGCTGTACGAAGTGGAAGGGGAAGTCGCCTTGCCCCCAGGCCTTGCGCCATGCCGCGATCATCGCGGGGAAGAGCGTGCGGTACTGCTCCGCGCGGCCTGCGTTCGACTCTCCCTGGTACCAGATGACGCCGCGCATGGCGTACGGCACGAGCGGGGCGACCATGGCGTTCCAGAGATTGGCGGGTCGATGGGGGTGGTAGACCATGCGGTCCGGGTCCTGGCTCTTCATGGCGCGCTTCACTGCCGTGTCCCAGCGCGTCCGCAGCGGCTTGAGCCCCTTCGTGCGCTTGAGCGCCGGCGCGTCCATCCAGGCTTCTGCCGGCGTCCCGCCGTACGACGTGTGGATCAGGCCCACGGGCACCTCGAGCTCCTGATGAAGCCGGCGGCCGAAGTAGTAGGCGACCGCCGAGAAGTTGGCGACGGTCTCGGGGGAGCACGGCGCCCAGGCACCCTTGAAGTCGCTCTCGGGCTCGATGGCCGAGCGCCGCGGCACGCTCAACAGCCGCAGCTTCGGGAAGCGGGCCGCGTCGATCTCCGCCTCGGCCCGAGCGCTCTGCTTCACGGACCACTGCATGTTCGACTGACCGCTGCAGACCCAGACCTCGCCGACCAGCACGCCCGCGAGGCGCAGCTCGTTCTTGCCCTGGACGACCATCTCGTGGGGGCCGCCGGCCTCGAGGGGATCCAGCGTGACCCGCCAGCGGCCCTTGCCGTTGGCGCGCGTCGTGTGGGTCTGGCCCAGGAAGGTCACGGTGATCTTCTCGGCCGCCTTGGCGCGGCCCCAGATGGGGACGGGCCGGCCGCGCTGCAGGACCATGTCGCTGCCGAAGACGTTGGGCAGGGAAACGTCCGCGCGTGCGTTGACGCTCGAAGCGAGGAGCGCGAGCAGGAGGGCGAGGGGGATCGTGAGCGTGCGCGTCATGCCGAGGCCTCCGCGGTCAGTGCAGTCAGTTGTTCCGCGACGCCGTCGGCGTCGCTGGGCCGCTCGGCCGGATCCTTGGCGAGCAGGGCGAGCGTGAGCGTGCGCAGGGCGGGGGGAATGTCCTCGGGCAGGGCCGGCGGCGGCATGTCGCGGATGCGCGTGATCGTGCTGATCGTGTCGCCGCCGAGGAAGGGGACGCCGCCCGAGAGCAACTCGTAGAGGATCGTCCCCAGCGCATACAGGTCCACCGCCACCGTCGGCTCGGCGCCGGCGAACTGCTCGGGCGCCATGTAGAGCGGGGTGCCGGCAAGCTGGCCCGTCATCGTGAGACGGGTCGTCTCCCTCTGGCGGGCGATGCCGAAGTCGGCGATCACCGGGCGCTCGCCGTCCGCGACCAGCACGTTGTGGGGCTTCAGGTCGCGGTGGATGATCCCCTCCTGGTGGATCGCTGCGAGGCCACGGGCGATGTGGGCGCCGAGGCGGGCGGTGCGCTCCGGCGAGAGCGTCCCCTCGCGCAGCAGCAGCGTCCCGAGGTCGGGGCCGTCCACGAACTCCATCACCGCGTAGGGCGTGCCGTGCTCCTCGCCGACGCCATGGATGCCCACCACGTTCGGGTGGTCGATCTGCTGCAGGGCACGGGCCTCGCGCAGGAAGCGTTCGTGGGCATTCTGATCGTCGCGGTGCTCGGGCTTGAGCGCCTTCACCGCGAGGATGCGGCCCCCCTGCCTGGCGCGTGCCCGCAGCACGATGCCGAAGGCGCCGGCGCCGTGGCGTGCCAGCACCTCCACGCCGTCATCGCAGCCCAGGGGGCGCAGGACGGCGCCGGTCTGGAACCCGGACGGGACCTCGGCGGCCTGGCGTTGGTGGACCTCGACGAGCAGCGAGCCCAGGGCCTCGACGCTGCCGTGGCGCTCGGCCGGGTCCGCGGCCAGCGCAGCGCGGACGCGCTTGAGCAAGGCGGGCGAGACGTCCGTGCGCAGCGCGGCGAGATCCTCCAGGGGCGCGCCGTCGCGCGCTCGCGCCA
>JARGNS010000082.1:2107-10349 GCA_029213105.1 Planctomycetota bacterium | reverse complement strand
GGCGTCCCCCGTGAGGTCGTGGATGGCCGTCGTGATGGCCGTGTATTGGCCGATGACGAGCAGCATGAGCGAGCCGCTGATGCCCGGGAGCAACATGACGGCAATGGCCAGCGCGCCGCCGTAGAGCAGCATCCAGGTCTCGGGCTCGCGCTGCGCGTGCTCGAGGCCGACCGCCCACGCCGTCACGGCGGCGGCGACGAACGCAGCGATCCACGAGCGCGCGTCCCGGCGTGTGATGCGCTGCCACGGCTCGTGCAGGCTGAAGAGCACGAGGCCGAAGAAGAACGCGTAACAGAGCGGTGCCGTGTCGGGGCGCCGTAGCAGGCCCTTCACCTCCGTCGGGCCGACGAGCAGCCGGGTACCGAGCCAGTAGGCGATCACCACACCCAGGCCCAGCGGCACGAGGAAGTGGAACGCGCGCGCCACACGCGCACGGCCCTCGGCGCTGCGTGCGTGCAGGGGCAGCTTGAGGACCGTGCCGATCGAGTCGATGAGTCGGCGGTAGACGCCGAGGATGAGCGCGATCGTGCCACCGGAGACCCCGGGCACGGCGTCGGCCGCGCCCATGCAGAGCCCACACACCCCGGTGAGGGGCCACGGCAGGGGCGTGGTCGCCTCCGTGCCCTCCTCCTGCTGGTTGTCGGCCTCGTTCATGCTCCTCCTCTACCACGCTGCGGGAATCGGCTGGCGTCACAATCCCGCGTGCAGGCTAGACTGCCAGCATGTCGCAGGAACGTCGCCGCGCGGACCGCTTGCCGGTCGATCTTCCGGGGGAGTTGTTCCTCTCCCGTGGTCGCCGGGTCTCCGTGCGCATCCGCAACATGGGGGGGATGGGCGCGCTGGTGCAGATCGCCGACCTGGAGACGTCGGTGACGGAGGGCGAGCGTGCGGTGCTGGAGCACCCCGTCGTCGGCACGGATCCCACGCCCGAGAACCTGGCCCTGGCCGATCGCACGCGCAGCGCGTGTGCGGTGGTGCGCGTCGAGCTCGACTTCGAGGTCGAGGGCGTCAAGCGTGAGTTGGCCGTCTTCTTCGACGGCGGTGCGCCCCCCGACGGCTACGCCGCGTACCGGCCAGACGGCCTAGTCCCGCAACGTGATCTCGATGCGTCGCACATCGCGAAGCTGGGGCCCGCGCTCGGCGCCCACCGGCCGGTAGTTGAACTGCCCGCGGCGGTTGAGCTTGAGCGTGGGCACGAGACCGCTGCGTGCGTCCAGAAGCGCCCGGTCCACGACGACCTCCTGCCCGGCGCCCGTCACGAGGCGCACCGATCCGATCGGCCGAGTCTCGATGAGCGCCAGGACATCCGCGAGGTGGTACCCGCCACCCTTCGAGCGGCGGTTCCTCTTCCCCTCACCCTTCTCGTGCATCGCGTCCTCGGCGTTGCCGCCCGGTTCGAACGGCCGCAGCGTGGCCAGGCGGTCGCCTGTCAGCGAGCGGGGCTCCCCGTCGCCCGTCACCACCGCGACGGACGGAGCCGCCGGGGTGGCGCCCGTCGGCTCCGCGTGGGTCCGCACGTGTACCGACGTGGCGGCCGTGAGGGCCAGGGTGGGCTCACGGATGAGGGCGCGTACCTCGGGGGTCAGTTCGGGGCGGTCGCGCCGGAAGATCCCGACCGCCGGGCGACCGTCGTCGCCCAGGAACAGGCAGAAGTCCTGCTCGTGGTACCGCGTCGTGGGCTCGGGCACGCGCAGCACGCGCCCGGGGCTGCGCGCTTCGAGGACGAGCCACGTGTCCTCCGCGGGGAGCGCTCCGGCGACCGCTTCGCGGAGTCGTAGGCGCGGGCGCAGGGCGCCCCCGTCCAGCGTGGCAATCTGCTTGCCATCCAGCATCACCGTCAAAGTGCCCGTCGGAGGGGGAGGCGAGGCCTCCTCGGGGCCACACGCAGCCAAGGCGAGCAGCAGCAGGGGCAGGCAGGGGACGTGGCGTCGCATGGTCGTTCCTCGCGGCGGGGGCTGCCCAGCCTAGCCGCGACGGACGCTTCGGCCCTCGCCTTCACCGCACCCTTGTCGGCGGGCCCGGGTCCGGTATCGTGGTGCCTGTTGGTCGGTGCTCCGAATCCACCTGAGGAGGCTTCATGAAGCTCTCGCTGCGCGTGCTCCCGGTTCTGGTCCTCGCTCTTTCCCTCGCCGCGTGCGGTGGGTCCGGCGGCGGTGGGGGATCGAGTGCCCCCGGGCCGCAGATCACCGTGCTCGCTGTCGACATCACCGCCGGCACCGTGACGGTGACGAGCCCCGCCAGCAACCTGGTGGTGACGGGCACGGCCACGCAGTTGCACGCTGCCGGCGATGCCACCGTGGACCTCTCGGTCCTGAGCAACTTCCCGCGCCTGCTCTTCAACCTGAAGGCGGTCGTTACGTCCATCGATGACGGCACGGCAGCCGGCGACGGCCTCTTCGACGGGAACCCCTACAAGTACTTCGGCCCGAACGCACTCGCCCCCGGGGCGATGGAGAGCGGTTCGTTCAACATCACCGGACTCACCGGCACCACTTTCACCATGACCATCGAATGGCTCGACCATCCGATGGTGTTCGTTCCCGACGACAACAACGGTGGGCCTCCGACGGCCATGGACTCCTCGGGCACGGGCCAGAACACGCCTCTCGTGACGTTGCCGTTTGCCTTCCAGACCATCAGCAGGGGGAACGCGGGCAACCAGGGCGGCTGCGTCTCGCCGGACGGCCGGTTCCTCTACCTGTCGCCCCGCAACCAGTCCGGCATCATCACGGTGGACCTCACGACCATGACGCCGGTCATGGGGACGGACCTCTCGGGCGGCACGATCGCCTTCGACGGGACCGGCTCGGTCGGCTTCCTGGATGACGTGCAGATGTCGCCCGACGGCGCCTTCCTCTACGCGCTGCTGACCGTGGGCTGCCATGCCTACAGCTCCGAGGGCGGCGACATCAATGGCTCGGGGGCGTTCGCCTCGCGTCAGGCGGCCACGACGGACGTCCACGTCGTCAAGATCGACCGCGCGACCATGGCGGAGGTGAACCGGGCCACGTTGGCGACCGGGCTCGCTCAGATCGGCGGCGACAGCCAGGTCGGCAAGGGCCTGAGCCTCTCGCGCACCGGCTCGCGCCTGGCCGCGTGCATCCGCAATGGCGGGCTCTGCTTCGTCGTCGATGCCAACACCATGGCGATCCTCGACGCGGATCCGATCACCGGCGGCGTCCAGGGCTTCGATACGACCAGCATCGGAGACCAGCCGCGGCGGACGTTCTTCCGCGACGACAACAACCTGCTCGTGGCCTTCTCGGGCTCGGCCAATACCATGGGCGGTACGCACGACGGCACGATGCTCACGATCGACGTCTCGACGCTGACGCTCGGCACGCTCGCTCCGTCGGCCGACTATGCGGGCCGCACGTACCACTACATTGGCGCCATGCGCCGGCACCCCGACGGCCGGATGTTCCTGTTCCACCCGTTCGACGGCAGCTATCCGTGCGTGGCGGTCTACGACTTCCTGACGGCGAGCTGGACGACGGCCTTCCCCAACCCGGACTCGTTCGACACGGACGGAGCCTGCCTGAGTCCCGATGGCACGCGGATCTATATCTACGCCCAAAACGGTCTGAGCGGCGGCGGGGGTGTCGATTCGCTGGTGATCCTCGACGCGGCAACGCTCATGGTCGAGCCCTTCGAGGCCACCGGCGCCGACGAGACGCCCACGGGCGGCAACG
The DNA here is from genome assembly GCA_029213105.1 of Planctomycetota bacterium. Classification (GTDB taxonomy): domain Bacteria; phylum Planctomycetota; class PLA2; order PLA2; family JAEUHO01; genus JAHEIK01. The sequence goes on along the minus strand of JARGNS010000082.1, from coordinate 6,657 downwards.
GCTACGGCCACACCTGCATCGTCACGCCCTTCTAGGAACCCGGCTTGCTCACGAGCCTGTCGCGGGCCGCATGTCCACAAGGCGGAACTCCGCCGTGCGCATGCCGCGCCACTCGTTGACCACGGGGGTGACCGCCAGGTCGAGCGGCACGCCACTCGCAGCCAGGTCGAACAGCTTGGCCTGACGGAACGCGACGACGCGAATGGCCCCGCCCTGCTGCTTCAGCGCGAAGGAGAGATGGGCCGAGTCGCGGCCCATGAGCTTCGGCTTGCCGGCCACCCGCGCACCCGTCACGACGAAGACGGGCTCCGGGTTGGCATTGCCGAAGGGCGCGAGTCGGCGCAGGGCCTCGACAAGCGGCAGCGACCACTCGTCGACCTCCGTCTCGGCGTCGACATCGACCACGCGCGTGGGCGGTGCGCCCTCGCGCTGGGCGTGCACCGCGGCCTCGAAGGCGGCGCGGAAGGCCGGAGCGCGCTCGACCTCGATGTCCAGGCCGGCGGCCGCGGCATGACCACCCCAGTTGCCCAGGTGCTCGGCTGAGGCCTCGAGCGCCTTGTGCACATCGACGGCGGCGACGCTGCGGCAGGAGCCGCGGCCGGTGTCGCCATCGAAGGCGATCACGGCAGCGGGACGGGAGAACTTGTCGACGAGGCGCGCGGCCACGATGCCGACGACGCCCATGTGCCAGCCCTCGCCCCACACGACGAGCGCGCTCGGGTCGTGCTCCGCGACCAGCGCGGCGGCGATGGCCTCGGCCTCGTCCAGCACGCCACGCTCGATCTTGCGGCGCTCGAGGTTGGCGTCGTCCAGGGTCTTGGCGAGCTCGCGCGCGCGGGCCGCGTCCTCGGTCGTGAGCAACTCGATCACGACCTCGGGGATGCCGAGGCGGCCGGCGGCGTTGAGGCGCGGGCCGATCTTGAAGCCGACGTCCTCGGTCGTCAGCGGCAGCGCGCCCAGCTGCGCGACCTCGAGCAGGGCCTGGATGCCCGGATGGGGCGAGCGTCGCAGGGCGGAGAGCCCGGCCGCCACGAGCAGGCGGTTCTGCCCGCGCAGGGGCACGACGTCGCAGACGGTGGCCAGGGCGACCAGGCCGATGGCGTCGCGCAGGAAGCCCTTGAGCTTCTTGGCGTCCACGCCGCGGCCCCGGAGGCGATCGGCGACGGCCCAGGCGAGTTGGAACGCGAGGCCGCAGCCACATAGATCGTGCAGGCCGGCACCCTCGAGCGGACCGTCGGCGCCCAGACGGGGGTTCACGATGGCCAGCGCGGGCGGCACCTCCTCGCCGGGCAGGTGGTGGTCCGTGATGATCACGTCCATGCCGAGCTCGACGGCCCGGCGGATGGGCTCGACGGCCGTGACGCCGTTGTCGACCGTGACGGCCACGGTCACCCCGTCGGCATGCAGGGCCTCGATGGCGCGGATCGAGAGGCCGTAGCCATCCTTCTCGCGGTCGGGGATCGACCACGTGACCTGCGCTTCGGGGTCCTTGGCGGCGATCCGCAGGAAGCGGACGAGCAGCGAGGTGCCGGTCATGCCGTCCACGTCGTAGTCGCCGCAGATGGCGACGCGCTCGCCGGAGGAAAGAGCCCGCGCCAGGCGGTCCGTTGCCGTATCGAGGTTGGGCAGACCCTCGGGAGGGGAGAGGTCAGCCATCCTCGGGCTCAGGAACGACCTGGCGCGGGGTTCGTCTCGGACGCCCCGCTGCCAGAGGAGTCGGGCCACGAGGGCCGGGACACCGAGCTGGGAAGCGAGGCCCTGAATCTGTTCGTCGGTCTGGAGCGGGTCGTCGGCCCCCGTGCGGGAGGCCTCGGCGCCCTCGGTGGGATCGCCCTGGGAGGCCGGGGCTGCCCCTGCGGGCGCGTCAGGATCGGGGGTGTGGTGATGGGTCGTCGGAGCGCGCAGGCGCCACTCCACCAGCGGGACGGATCCGCTCCCCGGGGAACCATGCGTCTCAGGTATGCGCATGAACCCTCCGGTCGCTACGATCTGCACCGCTTCGGGGCTTCTCCCTCGAAGCCCGCGCGCCACGGTAGCCACCCGCACCGACGCCCTCCGGAGCCCGATTACACGGTCATGAGTACGGCTACGTCCCAGGTTCGTCGCGTCATCCTCGGCACCGCCGGTCACATCGACCACGGCAAGACTGCGCTCGTCAAGCGCCTCACCGGCACATGGACCGACACGTTGCCCGAGGAGCGCGAGCGGGGCATGACCATCGATGTGGGCTATGCGGCCTACGAGATGCCCGATGGCACCGAGGTCGGGCTCCTGGACGTGCCGGGCCACGAGCGCCTGGTGCGGACGATGGTGGCGGCGGCCACGGCCATGGATCTGGCGCTGCTCATCGTGGCCTGCGACGACGGCCCGATGCCCCAGACCCGCGAGCACGTCGAGATCCTCGACGTCCTCGGCGTGACGCGCCTGCTCGTGGCCCTGACCAAGTGCGACCTCGTCGATGAGGACACCAAGTTCCTCGCCGAGGAGGAGATCAAGGAGATGCTCGAGCCGACGGGCATGGCCGGCGCCCAGATCGTGCGCGTCTCCTCCGAGACCGGTGAGGGCTTCGACGACCTGCACGCGGCCATCGCGGCCTCGGTGCCGCCGCGCGTCGAGCGCGGCGAGGATCCCTTCATCTTCCGTATGCCCGTGCTGCGCCGCTTCCACGTGCCCGGACTCGGCTCCGTCGTCACGGGGATTCCCGTATCCGGCGAGGCGCGGGTCGGGGAGCGCGTCGATGTGCTGCCGCGGGACTGGGTCGGCAAGATCCGCGCCGTGCAGGTGCACCACCGTGACTCCGAGGTGGCCTCGCGTGGCCACCGCGCGGCACTCGCGCTCAGCGACGTGAACGTCTCGAAGATCAAGCGGGGCATGGTCGTCACCACGGCCGGCGTGCTGCAGCCCGTGCGGCGCTTCGCCGCGCGCGTGCGCGTGCTGCCCGGTGCCCGCAAGGCGATCGAGCACAACGGCCGTGCCCGCGTGCACGTGGGCGCCGATCAGATCGTCGCCAAGATCCACCTGCCGGCCCGCGTCCCCGTGCAGCCCGGCTCGACCGCCCTGGTCGAGATCGAGACCCAGGCGCCGACCGTGGTTGCCCCCGGCGATCGCCTCGTCCTGCGCGAGGAAAACGCCTCGGGCACCATCGGCGGGGGCGTGGTCATCGAGCTTCTCGAGGGGCGCCTGCCCCATCGGCGGCAGGGCATCATCGATGCGCTCCGCGCGCGCGCCGACCACCTCGACGATCCCCGCGAGCTTGTACGGGGCATGCTGCTCTCCGGTGGCGATCGCGGCGTGACGCAGGACGTCATCGCCGCACGCACGGCCCTGCGTCCGCCCGTCGTGGCGCGGCTGCTCGAGGAACTCCAGGCCGAGCGGGAGGCCGTGGCCGTGGGCCGCGCCGGGCGCTGGATCCAGGCATCCGCCTTCGACAAGCTCCAGCGGCGCGTGGACGAGGCCGTCAAGAAGCTGCACGCCAAGGACGAGGCGGTGGACAGTCTCTCGCTTGCCGATGTGCGTGCGGCGCTGGGTCGCATGGAGTCCGCCGTGGTCGAGGAGGTACTGCAGTACCTGACGGCCAAGGGGCGCTTGATTCGCACCGAGGCCGGCACCGTGCGCCACAAGGACCACAGCTCCGAGCTGCCCGCCGCCGATCAGCGCATCTGCGATGCCGTGCGCGCCGAGTTGGCGAAGGGGGCGGGACGGCCGCCCAGCGTCGAGGACATCGAGGCCGACGCGCAGCTCACCGGCCCCGAGGTGAACCGCGCCTTGCGGCTGATGGAGGCCCGGCGTCTCGTCTTCAAGACCGAGACGCACTGGTTCGACGGCGCGTGGATCGAGGATGCCAAGCAGAAGCTGCGAGCCCACGCCGGCCAGCACGGCGGGTTCACGCCCGCCGAGGCGCGCGCCCTGCTCGATACGACCCGCAAGTGGGTGATCCCGCTGCTCGAGGCCCTGGACAAGTCCGGCTTCTCGCGCCGGGCAGGGGACCGGCGCGTTCTTCGCGAATCTTGACGTTTGGGCACCATTTTCGCGGCGTAAGGGTGCTGATCGCTACGATGGCCCCATGCGCCTCCCGAAGCCCTGGCACCTTCTCGCCGTCGCCGTCCTCGTTCTGGCCCTGCCGTCCATGGTGGGGGGGCTGCGCTCCGCACACGCCGCGGACGACGAGGACGTCGCCGCCAAGGACACGCTGATCCACACGAACGGCTCCGTGTGGGAGGGCCGCATCCTGCAGGAGACCGACGAGCAGATCGTTCTCGAGCGCGTGTCGAAGAGCGGCGGCGTGGGCCGCATCACCTTCCCGCGGGCGGACATCAAGCTCATCCGGCGCGGCCGGCCGGATGGCGCCGCCGGCAATGAGGGAGGGCCTCGCCTCGTGCGCGAGGAGTGGTTCCTGCTGCGCAGCTCGGGCCGCATCATCGGAACCCGCCGCCTGGAGCTCTGGGCCGTGCGCTCGCGCGGGGAGCCGGGCTTCCGCCTCGAGGAGGCCGTCGAGTACTTCGCGCAGGGCCCGCAGCTTCCGGCGACGCGCACGCACCGCACCGAGGAAG
>JARGNS010000082.1:0-2097 GCA_029213105.1 Planctomycetota bacterium | reverse complement strand
TACACGCGCAGTGTCTCGGGGCGTGTCATCGATGGGCGCTGGAACGGCGCGTCCTACCGTGGCGGCGAGACGCACGCCTGCAAGATCACCCTGCCCACGGGCACGCGCGGCCCGCTGGGCACGCGCGAGCACCTGCTGCGCATGCCGCGCCGCGTCGGCCTGCTCGATCTGCGCGTGATCGATCCCGAGCGCGAGGAGATCGTCCACGTCCGGGCCGGCTTCACGTCCGTCACCCAGGACCCGTCGGGCCGCCGGCCCGGCCACGAGTTCCATTGGGAACTCGACGGCAGGCGCTTCATCTCCTACTTCGATGCCAGGCAGAACACCGTGCAGGAGCGTCTGACCGAGGGCGTGATGGCGCTGCCTGTCGGGCGCGAGCAGGCCGAGGCGGCCGCGAAGCAGGCCGGCAAGGCCGGGGCCGAGGGCAAGGGCCGCGAGGTGACCCTCGCCGAGGCCGGCATCGCCTTCGCGCCCCCTGGGCCGCTGTGGAACTGGACGGCCAAGGATGCCTCGCCTGGCAACACGGGCTGGCGCGTGCTGGGTCGCATGGCCAACCCCGTGCTCGTCACCGACGCGCGGGTGGAGTGGCATCCCTACGAGGCCGGCAGCGAGCGTGGCGAGGAGGCTGTCCAGGCCTGGCTCGTACGCCGCCTGCGCGCGGTCAGCCCGGACCTGAAGATCGTGAACGAGCGGCGCGAGCTGACGGGGCTCGAGGGGGCCTGGCAGCTGGACCTGACGGGGACGCTCCGCAAGGAAAGCGTACGAACGGTCGCCGTGGTGGTGGACCGTCCCGGCGGCCGTGTGGTACTCCTGCTGGCTGGCCCGGCCGGGGCATGGGAGCAGGTCCGGCCGGCGATCGTGCGCTTCGTGCGCTCCATTCGCCTGCTCTGACCGCTCACTGACCGGGAGACCCGTGGCCAGCGCTCAGGACCTCGATCTGGCAAAGCGCCTCCTGGCGGCCCGCGTCCTCACCGAGGATCAGATGCGGGGTGCCTTCGGCCTGCTGGGCCAACTTGCCGAGCAGGGCAAGCGTGCCAGCCTCGAGGCCGTGCTCTACCACCAGGGCCTGCTGCCGCGCGGCTCGCTCGAGATCCTGCGGATGCCCGCGCCCCTGCAGGCCCAGCCCTTCGCCAACTACCGGCTGGAGTCGATCATCGGCGAGGGGGGCAGCAGCGTCGTCTACCGCGGCACGTACACGCCCAACGGCACGCCGGTGGCCGTCAAGGTGCTCGATCCGATCCAGGCCCTGCGTCCGACCTTCCTGCAGCGCTTCCAGCACGAGGCGCACGTGGTCATCGAGCTCGAGCACGAGAACATCGTGCAGGGCTACGAAGTCGGCTACGAGGGCGGCTACCACTTCATGTCGATGGACCACGTGTCGGGCCTGACCGTCCTGGACGTGATCGATCGGCGCGGCCACCTCGAGAACGTCGAGGCCCTCTCGATCACCCTGCAGTGCGCGCGCGCGATCGGCTACCTGCACGCGTCGGGCTTCCTGCACCGCGACATCAAGCCCGGCAACATCATGGTCGACGAGGGCGGGCATGTCCGCATGATCGACCTGGGGCTGATCCGCGCCTTGCCCAAGGACGGAGCGGCCGTCGAGCCCGAGGACGAGCAGATGACCGTGGGGACGGTGGAGTACCTCTCGCCGGAGCAGGCCCGCGGACGGGCCGACCTCGATCCGCGCAGCGACATCTACAGCCTCGGCGTGTCGCTCTACCACATGGTCGTCGGCGAGGTGCCGTTCCAGGGCGAGAACGACTACGAGACGATGGCCAAGCAGGTCCTGTCCGCGCTCGACACGCAGAAGGTCAAGACCCGCCGCATCAGCCCCGAGGTGCACTTCTTCATCACGAAGATGACCTCGAAGGAGCGCGACATGCGCTTCGAGACCGTGCAGGAGGTGATCGACACGATCGCCGGCTACGTCCCGGACGGGATGGTCGCGGTGGACCTGGGGGAGGCACCGGTCGCGATGCCGATCGCCCCGCCCGTGGCCCCGCCTGTCGCGCCGCCCGTAGCCCCACCTGTCGCGCCGCCCGTAGCGCCGCCCGTGGCCGCGCCTGTGAAGCCCGTCCGTCCTGCGGCGGGCCC
>JARGNS010000081.1:3620-10351 GCA_029213105.1 Planctomycetota bacterium | reverse complement strand
AGGGCTTGCGCAGCTCGTCGGCGGTGACCCAGCCGTCGCCGTTGCGGTCGAGGGCACGCCACTCGGCGGCGGAGCCGTGGAACTCGGCGCGGTGCAGCTTGCCGTCGCCGTCGGTGTCCTGGCGCTCGATCAGGGTGCCGCTGGCGGGCGTGATCGGCTGCGCGCGCTGGCGACCGGCCCCGTCCCTCTTCGTGGCGGCCTTGGCCGCCTTGATGTCGGCCTCGGTGAGGCTGCCGTCCTTGTCCGCATCCAGACGAGCGAACATCTCGTCGCCGCCCGGGAACTCCTCCTGGGAGACCTTGCCGTCGCCGTCGCGATCCCAGCGCTTGAGCATGCCGGCGTTCATGCGGCCGCGCCGCCTGCGCCCCTCGCGACCCTTGCGGGCGCCGGCCTTCCCGCCGCTCCCCGTGTTGCCGCGCTGCTTGGCGAACGCGAGGAACTCCGCCTCCGTGATCGAGCCGTCGTTGTCCTTGTCGAGGGCGCGCAGGAAGCCGGGGTTGGGGACTTCGTCGGCCCCGAGGACCCCGTCGCCGTTCTTGTCGATCTCGGCGAAGCGCGCCTTGGCGCGGGCGCGCATCGCCTCCGCCTCGGCGGGGGAGTGGCCCTCGCCCGTCGCGCCGCCGCCCTGCGTGCCGCCCTTGCCCTTGCTCTTGCCGCGGCCACGATTGGCCAGGGCCATGCCGCCGTCCTTGGCGTCGAGGAAGCCGTCCTTGTTGCGGTCCAGGCGGTCGAAGCCGTTGGCCTTGCCCTTCCACTCGGCGCGCGAGACACGGCCGTCCTTGTCGGCGTCCTGCTTCATGACGCGCTCGTAGAGCTTCTGCATGGCCTGGCCGGCGTTGCCGCCGCGGGCCGCACGATCCTGGGCCTGCTTGCGCTTGCGCTGCAGGGCCGGGTCCGGCTTGTAGTCCGCCGGCAGGCCGAGGTCGTCCGGCGTGATCTCGCCGTCCCCGTTCTTGTCGAGCAGGCGGTAGACCTCGCTCGAGCCGCGGAACTCGTCCGTCGTGACCTTGCCGTCGGCGTTCGTGTCGTACTCGTCGAAGAACTCACTCGTCGGCGGGAGCTCCTCGTCGGCGCGGGCGTTGGGGATGCTCGTGGCCCACAGGCCCGCAAGCAGGACGGGGAGCAGGACGGCCATCGACAGGGTGGATCGGCGCATGGGATGTCTCCAGGGACCGGATCGCGCTCCGGTGCGCTCCTTGATACCCGATCCGGACCCGCTCGTTGCTGCGCCGGGCCGCGGGACGGGCAATTTCCTACTCCGAGGGCGTGAACCGCACGGAGTCGACCTCGCCGCCGCCGGGGGGGATCTCGACGAACAGCCGCAGGAGGGCCGTCGGCAGATGGATCACGGGGCCCGTCTGCAACTCGACCTCGTAGACCTCGTACTCCTCGACCGCCGCGACGTGGTGGATCTCGGCCAGGCCGTGGGTCATGACGCCGAAGCGGCCTTCCTCGAGCTTGCCGCTCAGGTTGAGGAAGACGAGGGGCTTGCCGTCGAGGCTGCCGACGGCGACGCCGCCGAAGTACTCGACCTTCACCTCGCGCGGATCGCCCTCGGTGCCGCGCCGCGGCTCCGTGGCCTTGGCGGACTTCAGCACGCGCATGCGGCCGTTCTCGAGTACGCCCATCACGAAGCGCCGGCCGCCGTCGGTGAGGCCCGCGAACTTGCCGTTCCAGCCGTCCTCCATGTCGAAAAGCAGCAGGCCGTCGTCGCCCCCCTCCTCCTCGTCGGCGAGTCGGATGCGTGCGAGCGCCCCCGCGTTGCGCACGTCGCTCGGGGAGAGCCAGGCGGCTTCCCCACGGCGCCCATCCATGTGCAGGACCCCCGCTTGGAGATCGAGTCCTCCGCGGCTGTCGATGAGTGGGTCGGCGTGGTCGAGCAGGGTGAGCGGTCCGGCGCGTGCGAATCCGTGCTCTTCGCGCTCGTCGGCGGGCGGGATCGGCAGGGTCCACGGCTCGGCGCCCTCGAAGCCCATGTGCAGGGGCGCCGTGCCGGGCTTGAAGCGCACCTCCACGCGGTAGGCACCCGCATCGGCGACGCGCATGTCCACATGGATGCGGCCGCCGGTTTCTCCGGCGACCGCGACGTAGTACTCCTCGGCGCCCTTGGACTCGGCATCCTCGACGCCGCCCTCGAACTCGAAGTCCTCCGCCTGGATCGTGAGTCCCTCGTTCGTGAGCACGGGGATGTTCTTCTCGCCCTCGGTGGGCAGGGGCGGACCGGACTCACCCTGGATGAAGAGCATCCAGTTCTCGTAGTTGACGGAGTCCTTGGCGATGCGGTCGCCGCCCTTGTGCTTGATGCCGCCGGCGTCCAGCGCCAGGGGCTTCGTGAAGAAACGCGACTTGAGCGGCTGCCCCGGCTTCACGAGGCGCATGATCGTCTCGAAGTTCGCGTAATGATCTTCGAGCGGGAACTCCTCGCCGCGCTCGTGGGTGACGAGCTTGAAACGGCCCTTGCCGCGACCGGCATGGCACTCGGCGCACACCGCCAACAGGACCGGCTCGATGCGCTTGTAGAAGAACAGGAAGTCCGGCGCGCCGGTCTCGGCGGTCGGCGGCTTGAAGGCCTCCACGGCCTGCTTCTGACCGTTGATCCAGTCGATGATCGCGCCGTAGGCCGGGGTGTTGGTGCCGAGGATGTCACCGCCCTCATGGGTCACGCCGCCGTTGCGCGGACCGATCGCCTTGAGGAGCAGGAGCGAGGCCGACGGATCCCCGGGCTCGACGAAGCGCAGCACGTTCTTGAAGTTGCGCTCCTGGAAGCGCTCGCGCATGCGGCGTCCGGGGGCCGGGCTGAGGAAGAACTTGCCCACCTTGCTGCGCTTGCGGGGGTTCGCGTGGCACTCCCCGCACTGCTCGTGGAGCAGGGGGGCCACGCGGGTCTTGTAGAAGCGGTAGTCCAGCGGCGCCTCGTCCTCGTCGGCCGCTCCGCTGGGGCGCGGTTGCGAGAACAGGGCTGCCGCGGCAAGCGTGATGGCAAGGGCAGCAGCGATCGCAGACGTCCGGCGCATGCAGCGGTCTCTCCGAGGGGCTCCCCATTGAACCCGATTCATGGCGTCTGCGGTGCGTCCCCTGTCCGGTTTCCGGCAGAATGCCCCGATGGATGTGCACGATCTCGAGGAACGGACCGGCTGGACGATCGTGCATCGGCCGGTCTTGGGCTCCACGAACGACGCCGCCGCCGAGGGCGGCTACGGGCCGCACACCGTGGTCGTGGCCGACGAGCAGACCGGCGGTCGCGGCCGCGAGGGGCGCCATTTCGCCTCGCCCGCAGGGGGGCTGTACGCCTCGTTGCTGCTCGACGTCCCCGCCGAGGACATGCCGGCCGGCGCCGTGGCCCTGGTGGCCCTGGCCGGTGCGGAGGCGATCGAGGCCGTGACGGGGGCGCAGGCCGCGATCAAGTGGCCGAACGACCTGTGGCTCGCCGAACGCAAGGTGGGGGGCATCCTGCTCGAGCGGCGCGGCCAGCAGGCTTGCGTCATCGCCGGCATCGGCATCAACGTGACGCACGTGCCCGCGGGGCTGCCGCCGGCGCTGCGGCCCCACGTGGGCGCCCTGGCCGAGGCCTGCGATCCGCCGCCCACCCGCGACGGGCTGCTCGTGGCCTTGCTGGCCGCGGTGGACCGGGCCCAGGCCCGCCGCCGCGCACCGGGCGGCGCGCAGGCCATCGAGGCCGCCTGGCGCGGGCGTCAGGCGCTGATCGGGACACGCGTGACCTGCACCAGCGCCGGGGAGGCCGTGGAGGGCGTGCTCGAGGCGATTTCGTTGGCGCGCGGCCTGCGGATCCGGGATGCGCGTTCGGGGCCTGTCTGGCGTCCTGCGGAGCATGTGCAGGACCTGAGGCCTGCGGGCCGTACGATCTGACCCGACTTCGAACCCATGCAGGATCTCCGCGCCGCTCCCCGATGGTCCAAGACTGCCGGCATCGTCGTGCTGGTGGTCTTTGGTCTCGTGCTGATTGTGGCCGTCTTCGGCCTGTGGGCGCTGACGGCCCAGTTCGACGACGCGCGCAAGGATCGGCTCGTGAAGGCGAACGCCGATGGCATCGTCCTGCTGAAGGACGTGCAAGCCGCCATCGGCCGGCGCCTCGAGGGGGTCGTGACGCGGGCGTACGAGCTGCACCGCAAGCTGGAGGGCGACGGCTGGCGCGAGCGCCAGGACGCCTCCCGGGCCTTGCAGGGCTACCTGGAGGGGCCGGCCCACGGTCAGCTGGCGTCCTGGGTCGTACGCGTGGATGACGCCCGCGCCGTGCGCTGGATCGGCGGGCGCTACCGCATGTGGGTGCGCGCGGACGACCGCATCCGGATCGCGGCGCTCCAGGACGGCGCCGAGGGTGCCCAGACCGTCTTGCGGGACGAGGCCATGGAGCGCCGCAAGCAGGAGGGCGCGCGCGCGGCGCTGGAGCCGTGGACGGAGCTGGTGAGCGAGTACGGGCTGACCGCCCGCGCCCCTGCGCTGGATCCCGACGGCGCCCTGTTCCCCTTCGGGCTCGGCTGGACCGTGCAGATGGTGCGGGCGGCGGCCGATGCCCTCGGGGAGGATCCCACGAGCCTTCCGCCCGCCGTGGTGCGCGACGTCCTGCTGCGCGCCGAGGAGATGCTCGTCCTCAACGGGCAGCTCGGGCGCCTGCCCACCGCCTCCTACGAGGGGTACGCCCGGGATCTGAGCCATCAGGTCCGGCGGCTGGTGGCGCACACGCCGGATGCCCAGCGCGAGAGCCTGGTGTGGGAGCGTTCCGAGTACCGGCGCGTGCTGGCCCAGCTCGTGGATCCGCGCCGCGGCGAGAGTCTGCGGGCGGAGCTGTTCGCGGAGCGCTTGCAGGCCACGCGCCGGCGCGAGCGCCGCGTGACCGTCGCGCCCCAGGCCGCGGGTCTCTTCGGCATCTACACGCTGCCGGATGAGCAGGCGCTGATCGTCTCGCTGGACGGCGCCGGCGTGGAGCGCATGGTCCAGGGCATCGTGAACGAGCAGCGCGAGGCCTTCGACGTCCTCGGCATGACCGCGCTCGTGTTTCCGGCCGGCAAGGTCCCCGTCGGGCCCGACGGCATGGACGAGGCCGCGAGCGTGGACCTGACCGGGCCCATCCACGTGCCCTACCGCATCGCGATCTTCCAGACGGGGCAGCCCGCCGGGATCGAGGACAAGTACACGAGCTTCCTGTTCTGGGCCGTGATCCTGCTCGCCGGCGCGGGGCTGTGCGTGGGCGGCTACGTGCTGATCCGCCTGCTGACGCGCGAGATCCGTCTGGCCCAGCTCAAGGCGGACTTCGTCAGCAACCTCTCCCATGAGCTGAAGACGCCGATCACGAGCATCTCGATCTTCACGGAGATGCTCGAGGACGGCAAGCTGACCGCCCCCGACGACCAGGCCGAGGCCTTCGCGGTGATCGGCCAGGAGATCCGTCGGTTGCAGCGCATCGTCATGCGCATGATCGATGTCGCCCGCGGGGAGGCGCGGACCACCCCCTACACGCTGGCGCCGGGCGACCTCAATCGGCCCGTGCTGGAGGCCACGACGCGCTTCCGTCGGATCATCACGGAGCCCGGCCTCGACCTCGAGATCCAGCTGCATCCCGACATCCTGCCCGTCCAGATGGATGTGCAGGCGGTGGACGATGTGGTGACGAACCTGTTGTCGAATGCGTGGAAGTACAAGCGGGGGGACAAGGCCACGATCGCCGTGCGCACGGCGCGTCGGGGCCGGTTCGCCGAGATCGTGGTCGAGGACGACGGTATCGGGATCCCGCGCGCCGAACGTCGGAAGGTCTTCGACATGTTCTATCGCTCCGAGCAGTACCTGACCCAACCCGTCGCCGGCACGGGCCTCGGGCTGGCCCTGGTGCGGAGCGTCGTCGCGGGCCACAAGGGGCGCATCGAGCTCGATGCGGCCCAGGGCGGGGTCGGGAGCGTGTTCACGGTCCGCCTGCCCCTCGACCGGGCCGCGGCCGCGGCCCTCGCCGCAAGCCCAGCTTCCGCTGCCCCCGACGCTCCCCCGCCTGGGAAGGTAGTGACCTCATGAATGCACGCATCCTCATCGTCGAAGACGACCCGTCCATCCGCCTCGGCCTGAAGCGCAGCCTCGAGTTCGAGGGCTTTACCGTGGATCTCGCCCGCGATGGCGAGGAGGCCATCCAGAGGGCCTTCGACAAGAAGCCCGACCTGATCGTGCTCGACATCATGTTGCCGCGCGTCAACGGCTTCGAGGTGTGCCGCACGGTACGCAAGTACGACATGACGCTCCCGATCCTCATCCTCTCGGCCAAGGGCGACGAGGGCGACAAGGTCCTCGGCCTCGAGCTGGGGGCCGACGACTACGTCACCAAGCCGTTCTCCATCCGCGAGCTCACCGCGCGCATCAAGGCGGCCCTTCGTCGTCGCCGCGCCATGGAGGGCGAGGTCGACACCTTCGAGGAAAGCGGCCTGCGCATCGACTTCGCCGGCCAGATCCTCACGGTCGAGGGCGAGGACCGTGAGCTGTCGACGCGCGAGTTCAAGCTGCTGCGGCACCTGATCCAGAACCGCGGCCGCGTGCTCTCGCGCGACCAGATCCTGAACAAGGTCTGGGGCTACGACTACGACGGCACGCCGCGCACGATCGACAACTTCATCAACAAGCTGCGGCAGAAGCTCGGGGACGACCCCGTGACGCCGCGCTGGATCCAGACCGTGCGCGGCTCCGGGTACAAGTTCCGGCCCCCCGGGGGGTAGCCCCCGGGCGCTGGAGGAACC
>JARGNS010000081.1:0-3610 GCA_029213105.1 Planctomycetota bacterium | reverse complement strand
AGCGGCCGGGGTTGGCGATCTTGCCACCCTCGCCGGGCAACGCGGTGCCGGGCACGAACTCGCCGCGCAGCACGTCGTTCGGGATGCCGTCGTCCCGTGCGGGTGCCGGGGCGGGCGCAGGCGCCTCGCCTTCGTCGAAGCCGTACACACGGAAGGTCGTGCTGCCGCGGCAGAGCACGGTCACCTGGCCACTGGCTTCGGTGCGCAGGACCTGCACACGCGCCTCGACATCGTAGGAGGCCTCGCCGGCGCCCATCGGGAACGCGCTGTAGGGGATGCGCAGCGTGGCCTTGTAGCGCGCGGCGGCAGCCGCCACCCGTGCGGTGCGCGTCTGCAGGGTGGCGTTGCCGGTGCGGTCCCCGTAGGCCGGGACGGCCGAGCGCACCAGGGTGCCGTCGGCCTTGCGGGCGAACCAGACGGCGATGTACACATCCCGCCCGGCCTGGTTGCGGACCTCGTAGTCGACGTCGAGCTGCAAGGCGAGGTCCTGCTCCGTGCCGGGACCGCGGTCGAGCGGGACGTTGTGCAGCTTCGAGACGCCGAAGATGCGGCTGCCGGACGGTCCGGCCTGCCCGGTCGTCGCCCCCGTGCGCGTGATCGGGCCGGCGGCGCTGGGCGGCGGCGGCCGGCGCACGAGCGGGACGCTCGGCGTCGTGTTGGGCTGCGCCGTGCGCGGCGTGATCGCGACCGCGCCCGTGCGGGGCTGGGTCGTGACGGGGGTCGTCGGCGGGAGCGGCGGCATCGGCTGGGCCGGGACCGGCTGGCGGGCCACCGGCGTCCGGGCGACCGGCGTACGGGCGGCCGGCATGCCCGCGATCGGCGCCGTGCCGCGTCGCCGGCGCAGGACGCGCGGCGGGGGCAGGTTGCTGTCCGTCGGGGCGAAGCTCGCGGCCGAGCGGCCGGGGGTGACCGCGGGCGGGCTCCAGCCGGTCGGGGGCGTCTCGCTCGTCCCGGCGGCGGGCGTCTTCTTCGCCGGGGCCTTCTTCGCCGGAGCTTCCGGGGCGTCGCTCCCGGGCGGGGGGAAGTCCTCGCCCGGGTCGTCCGCAAGGACGGTCGGCGCCGTGAAGGCCAGCAGCGCACAGGTGGCGAAGACGAGCAGAGGGGTTCGGATCGGCATGGTCATGAGGTCACTCCCGCTTGCACGATGATATAGGCCATCAACCCGTGGACGACGACCACGCACCCGATCGCCACGCTTTCCAGGGTTCGGGCGATGATTCGGGCCTTCGGGGAGTCCCCGAGCACCTTCTGGGTGTGCTCGAACACCGGGTACCACCAGAAGAGCAGCGTCCACGACGCCAGGCTCATGAGCACCATGAGCGCGGCCGTGAACGGGTGCAGGCGGGGGTTGGCCGCATCCGGGTACATGACCAGGAACGGCAGCGCCCCGTAGCAGACGACGGCGAGGACGGCGCTGACCTGCAGCGCGCGGCTGGCCCGCAGGCGTCGCAGGGCGTAGTCCACCAGGCGCTTGCCCCGGCCCACCACGAGCTCGGGCAGCGGTTCCGGTGCGCCGGCGCCGCCCGGGCTCTCGGGCGGCGGGGGGGAGGAGGAATCGCTCACGGGGGCTCCAGGCGGGATCCAGGCGGACGGGCCGCCGAGATCCTACCCGATGCCGGACCGCGCCTCGGTCCGGCGGCCGTTCACGCGTCCGGCGTCCCTAGGAGGCGAGGAAGGCCTTGGCGGCCTCGGTGAGCATCGGCAGCACGTCATGGACGTCGCCCACGATGCCGTAGTCGGCGACCTTGAAGATCGGCGCTTCCGCGTCCTTGTTGACGGCGACGATGACCTTCGAGCTGCTCATGCCGGCGAGGTGCTGGATGGCGCCGCTGATGCCGCAGGCCACGTAGAGCTTCGGCGAGACGGTCTTGCCCGTCTGGCCGACCTGCTCGGCGTGGGGGCGCCAGCCGGCGTCGACCACGGCGCGCGAGGCGCCATGGGCGGCCCCCAGGGCCGCGGCCAGGTCGAGGACCTCGTTCCAGTTCTCGGGGGCGCCCATGCCGCGGCCGCCCGAGACGATGCGGTCGGCCTCGGTCAGCTCGAGCTTCTTCTCGCCAGCCGCGCTGACGTCGCGCAGGCGCACGCGGGCGGCGGGCACCTCGACAGCCAGGGTGCGGGTCGTGGCGTCGCGGGCGGCCTCGGCCGGCGGGATCGCGTTCGGGCGCAGGGAGACGATGCTGGGCCCGGAGGCGGTGATGCGCGCGATGGCCTTGCCGGCGAACTTCGGCTTCGTGGCGACGATGCCGTCCCCCGCGCTCTGCACGGCGATGGCGTCGCTCACGAGCGCGCGGCCGGTACGGCCGGCCGCGTAGGCGGCCAGTTCCTTGCCGAGCACGGTCGCGGCGAGCAGCACCGTGGCAGGCTGCACGTCGGCGATGGCCGCCTCCAGCGCGGCGGACTGCGCGCCGAGCAGGTGGTGGCCGTAGGCCTCGCCATCCACGTGCAGGACTTCGTCCACGCCATGGCCCCCGAGGATGCCCTCGGGCTGGACCGCGCCGGTCACGAGGGCCACGAGGCGACCCCCGGCGGCGTCGGCGAGGGCACGGCCGGCTGTCGCCACCTCGGCGGCGGGCTTCTTCAGCGTGGCCCCGTCGGCACCGTGGGCGGTCTCGAGGTAGATGAGGATGTCAGCCATCACAGCACCTTCTTGTCGTTGCGCAGGGCAGTCAGCAGGCTCTGCATGCCCTCGGGGGTGGGGTCGATCGTGACCATGGCCGCGCGTGCGGCCGGAAGTTCGAGGGACTCGATGGTGGTGAGGCCGCCGCTGGTGTCGACCTCGACGGTCTCGAGCGGCTTCTTCTTGGCCGCCATGATGCCCTTGAGCCCGGGGTAGCGCGGCTCGGCCAGGCCCTTCTGGGCCGTGAAGACGGCCGGCAGGTCGACGTCGAGGCGCTCGGCCTGCCCGTCGATCTCGCGCTCGGCGAGCGCCGTGCGGCCTTCGACGTCGAGGCCGTGCACGAACGCGACGCACGGCAGGTCGAGGGCGGCGGCGAGCAGCGGGCCGACCGCGGCATCGTCCTCGTCCGTGGCCTGCTTGCCGCAGAGGATGAGGTCGTACTCGCGTCCGGTGATCACCTCGGCAAGCGCGGCGGCCGTGGCGTTCGGTCCGAGGCGGTCCTCGACCACCGCATGCACCGCGGCGTCCGCGCCCATGGCCAGCGCCGTGCGCAGTTCCTTGGTGGCGGCGGCCGGGCCGACGGTGACGACGGTGACGCTGCCCTCGCCGGCGGCGTCCCGCAGCTGGATGGCCTTCTCGACGGCCATCTCGTCGTACGGGGCGGTGATGAACTGCACCCCACCGAGGTCGATGCTCGTGCCGTCCGGCCCGATCTTGACGCGCGTCTCGGTGTCGACGACGCGCTTCACGCAGACGATGATCTTCACACTCAGCCTCCGGGACGCAGGAAGGTCGAAGTGTACGAAGGGCCGGCGGGGGGCCGCAGTGGTGGTCGGGGTGCGCCGGGGCGGCGGGCCCGCGGGGGGGCGGTACGGCGGCTAGGGGGCCGCGTCCGCCTCGCGGCCCAGCTCCGGCATGTAGAAGCCCTCGCCCAGGTAGGTCCGCCGCACCACCTCATCAGCCACGAGGACCGAGGGCGTGCCGTGCCGCAGG
>JARGNS010000080.1 GCA_029213105.1 Planctomycetota bacterium | reverse complement strand
CGCCGACGCGGGCTTCGTGATGCGCACCGTGCCGAGGGCGGGCTTGAGCTCCGCGGCGATACCCGCGACGGCTTCGTCGAAGGTGGCCGCCTTGGCCTCCCAGAGCACGAGCGAGGGGACCCGCAGGGTGCCCGCGTACACGAGGGCCAGGTCGCGGCGCGTCGTGCTCCAGCCACGGGGCGCCGTGATCTGGAGTCCGGCGCGCGCGGGGTCGAACGGCTGGCGGACGTCCTGGGCCGTGCTCGTCTGGGGGCGCTCACCTCGGACCGGGGCGGGCTTGCTGGCGACCGGCGTGGGGGCTGCCGGTTGGAGGGCGACGGGCGTGGCGGCCGCGGGCGTGCTCGGGGCGGGCGTGCTCGGGGCGGGCGTGCTGGGCGCAGGCGTGCTGGGGGCGGGTGCGCTGGCGGTGGGCGTGCGCGGCGCGGGCGGAGGCGTGGCCGCCGAGCAGCCTGCCAGGCAGGCTGCGGCGAGCCACGCGAGGACGCGGCTAGAGGCGTACATCGGCGTACTCCAACTCGATCTGCGGTACGCCGGGCTCGAAGCGCTGCCGCATGCGGCGCGGCGCCTCGCCCACGGCGTGCCCCAGGGTACGCGCCGCAATGAGGGCCTTGCGACGGCGGGCGACGTAGGCGCGTCCCTCGATGCGCGCGACACCGCCGCGTTCGATCTCGCGCCCGATGGCGGCGTACCCGCTCCGAGCGACGCGGATGGCCACGGCACTGCGCCAATCCAGGGCCTGCAAGCCCGCGTCGGCGGCCGCGTAGTACTGCTCCGCGAGATCGAGGGCGCGTTGGCGGGCCCGCCCCGTGGCCTCGCACGCGTCGGCGGGGAAGGGGGCCCCGAAGGCCGCCTCGATCTGCGCGGCCGTCTCGGCCCCCAGCCAGGTCGCGGGGAGGTAGCAGCGCCGCCGGGCGTGGTCCTCGGCCACGTCCCGGCAGATGTTCGTCAACTGCATGGCCATGCCGAGATGCGCCGCGGCCGGCAGGGCGCGGTCGTCACGCACGCCGAGTACGTGCGCCATCATCAGCCCCACGGTGCCGGCCACGCGGTAGCAGTAGAGGAGCAGGTCTTCCTCGGTCTCGTAGCGCACGTCGTCGGCATCCATGGCCATGCCGAGCAGCAACTCGTCGCAGTAGGCCCGCCGGATGCCGCGGGTGCGCACCACGACCTGGAAACCGCCCAGGATGGGGTCGTCGAGGTCCGCCGCGCCGAACACCGCATCGAGTTCCACCCGCAGGCGCTCGAGTGCCACGGCGTGCTCGCGTCGCGGCGCGAGGTCGATGGCGTCATCCGCACGCCGGCACCAGGCGTAGACGGCCGACGCATGCTCGGCCGTCTCGGGGGCGAGGAAGCGCGCCGCGAGTGCGAACGTCCTGGCGTGCTTCTCGAGCACGGCGCGGCAGGCCTCGCGTTGGACGGCTGTCATCTTCATGCCGGGGAGGTCCGCGTCGGAAGCGAGACGGCCCCCGGTCCGGCGAGCGCGCCCAGGCCGAGATCCCGGGCGACCGTGCGGGCCGTGGCCTTGGCCGTGTTGACGACGCCCGGCACGCCTGCGCCCGGGTGGGTGCCGGCACCCACGATGTAGAGCCCGGGAATGCGGTCATCCCGGTTGTGCGGCCGGAACCACGCGCTCTGCGTGAGCTTGGGCGCCACCGAGAACGCCGAGCCCTGGTAGGCGTCGAGTTCGTCGCGGAAGTCGTGGGGCGTGAACCAGCGCTTGGTGATCACGTGCTTGCGCAGGTCGGGCAGCGTGGACTCCAGGGAGGCCAGCAGCTTCTCGGCGTAGCGCGGCGCTTCGACTTCCCAGTCGATCGCCGCATTGCCGAGGTGGGGCACCGGGCTGAGGACATAGAAACCCTCGCATCCCGGGGGGGCGAGCGACGGATCGGAGCGCGTCGGCGCATGCAGGTAGAGGCTGAAATCCTCAGGCAGATGATCGCCGTGGAACACGTCCCGGAGCAGGCCCTTGTAGCGCGGGCCGAAGAGGACGGTGTGATGCGCGACGTCTTCGTAGGTGCGGTCCGTTCCGAAGTACAGGACGAAGAGGGACATGGACCACTGCATGCGCTCGAGCTTGCGCTGCATCGGGCGGGCCCGTGCTTCGTCGGCGTAGAGCCGTGCATAGGTCGCGTGCACATCCGCGTTGCTCACCACGACGTCGTAGGTCTCGCGTTCATGCCCCGCGGCCGAGACGTGGTGCACGGCGCCGGTGGGGCCCCGGCCGTCCTCGACCTCGATGCGCTCCACGGGGGTATCCAGGCGCAGCTCGCCCCCCATGTCCTCGTAGAGCTTCAGCAGCCCACGCACCAACGCACCCGTGCCGCCCTTCGGGAAGAACACGCCCCAGCGCCGCTCGAGGTAGTGGATGAGCGTGTAGATCGAGCTGGTCTCGAAGGGGCTTCCGCCGACCAGCAGGGCATGGAACGAGAAGGCCTCGCGCAGCTTGGGGTCCTTGATGAAGCGCGAAACGGTCGTGTAGACGGGGCGGTCGGCCCGGAAGCGCGCCAGGGCCGGGGCGACCCGGAGCATGTCCCGGAAGCGGAGGAAGGGCACATCGGCCAGGCCCTCGTAGCCGACCTCGAAGACCTTCTTGCTGTAGGCGAGGAAGCGGCGGTAGCCCTCGAGATCCTCGGGGCTGCGCTCGACGATCTGGCGCTCGAGGGCCTCCACGTCGTTGTCGTAGTCGAACGAGTCGCCGTCCTCCCACAGCAGGCGGTAGAACGGCTTGACCGGCAGCAGCTCGACGTAGTCCTGCATGGGCCGGCCGGCGAGGGCGAAGAGCTCCTCGAGCGCTTCGGGCGCGGTGATCACGGTCGGGCCTGCGTCGAAGACGAAGCCGTCCTGCTCGTAGACGTAGGCGCGGCCGCCGGGCTTGTCGCGGGCCTCGTAGAGCACCGTGTCCAGCCCTTGGGCCTGCAGGCGGATGGCCGCGGCGATGCCGCCGAAGCCACTGCCTACGATCGCGGCGCGGTGCGGGGTGTGGGGGTCAGGCATGGCTCGCCTCCAGGCGTTCGATCTCGGAGCGGAAGGACGCCAGGAGGGGATGCGGCCCGATGGCCGCACGCAGGTCGTCGAAGGCCCCGGCGAGCAACGCGTGGACGGACGCGCGTCCGAAGGGCCCCACGCGCTCCAGCAGGGCCTCGGCGAGCGAGGCCGCCTCGCGCTCCTCGACACGTACCGCTCGCAGATGGTCCATCGAGGCGGCCCAGTCCGGGGCTTCGACCTGCGTGGCCATCCAGGCCCAGGGCCAGTTGGCGCGCCCATGGCGCAGGTCCTCGTAGCGCTTGGCGCCCTGGCGGCCCGCTCCCAGGTTCGCGAGGTCGTCGAGCATCTGCAGGCCGCCGCCCAGGGCGAGGCCGAAGTGCTCGACGGCGGCGATCACCGGGGCCGGAGCCTGGGCGGCGGCGGCGCCCAGGCCGGCGGCCGCCGACATGAAGCTGCCGGTCTTGAGCCGGCTCATGTGCTCGACGTGCTCCGCGACGGCCGGCTGCGGCAGGCGCAGGATGTCCGCGTCGAGGTCCAGCGCCTGACCCGCGTGCCCCTGGACCAGCATGCGGCCGAGGCGGTGATGCAGGTCGAGCTCGATCGCCGGGGGGAGCTGGAGATCGCCAAGGAGGTCGAGCGCCCAGAAGTAGAGCCAGTTGCCGGCATTGAGCGCGAGCGGCACGCCGAAGAGCTCGTGCACGGTCGGCGCGGCGCGTCGTTCGGTCGACTCGTCTTCGATGTCGTCCACGATCAAGGTGCCGGCGTGGATGATCTCGATGATGGCGGGGAGCGTCTCGGGGCACGGCCCCTCGCCGCCGGCGATCTGCCAGCAGAGTTCCACCAGGTGGCCGCGGAAGCGCTTGCCCCCGCGTTCGAGCATGCTCCGGGCCGGCTCCAGGAGCGCGGCTTCCATGGCGCGCCCCTGGGGGGTGTCGCGCTCGATGCCGATCACGGGCCAGAGCCGCTCGAGGGCGAAGGCGAGCGGCTCGGGCGCACCCTCGGCCGCCCGCGCCCGGGCCAGGTTCGTACGTTGGGGGCTCATTGGATCGCACTCCCGGATAGGGCACTTCGCAGGGAGAAGCCGCGCGGCGGACGACCGACGAGCATGCGCGCGCGGTCCAGGGGCGTCAGCGTACATGCGTAGAAGCGCGCGATCAGGCTCTCCGGTTGCCGGTAGAAGCGCTGGAAGACCGTCCAGCGGGTATCGGCCGCCACGCCGGTGAAGAGCAGGCGGTTGAGGAAGCGCGCGAAGCGTGCCTGCTTGCGCTCCCGGCGGACCAGTCGCAGGTAGTCGTCCGTGCCCAGCAGGGCGCCCGGATCCTCGGCGTGGCGCGCCACGATCGTGGCGAGGCGCATCGCGTGCGGCATGGAGTAGCCCGTGGCCGGATGGAACCAGCCCCCGTGGTAGCCGCCTCGCAGCGGGCCTTCGGTCTGGATGGCGGGGCCGGGACCGCTCCACGGCATGGGCAGCACGCCCTGTTCCTCGCGCAGCACCTGCGCAGGCGACCATCCGCGGGCCTCGGCTTCGGCAAGCACCCGCGTGCGCCACGGCCCGGCGTCCAACTCGGCGCTCGTCGAGAAGACCGTGTCCTCGATCAGCAGGCGCTGCGGTCCGAAGGGCAGCGCATAGATGAAGCGGAAGCCGTCGACCTGTTCGATCGTGGCGTCCATGAGCAGCGGCCGCTCGAGGCCGTGGGGGGCGTCGAGCGCCAGCTCGAGCCCGTAGAACTTCTGGTCCCCGCGGGCGGCGGGGGGCGCGTGGCCCGGGCCCCGCGCGTCGACGACGAGGTCGGCCGGGAGGCGCTCCCCCCCGGCCAGGGTCACGCCGCCGGCGTCCAGCGCCACGACCTCCGTGTCCGTGCGCAAGGCGCCATGGGGGGCGTCGGCCAGGGTGCGCGTCAGGAGGTCCGCGAGGTGCTCGCTGCTGACGCTGGCGTAGCCGAGCTCGACACGCCGGGGCCCGTCGGGGAACTGCACGTCGTAGTCGGGCCAGGTGTGCTCGGCGACCCGCTCGATGACCGGCCGCAAGGCGTCGGGCACGTCCGTCGCGTGGAAGGACCACGTGTGGTTGCCGCAGGGACGGGGATCGCGCTCCAGGACGGTGACCTGGGCGTGCGGCCGCGCGGCCAGGGTGGCCAGCGCGATCAGCGCGTTCTGCAGACCTCCGCCCACGAGGACGAGCGCCGGGCCGGTCGTGTCGTGCATGCCAGGGGTGTCCTCGGGCGCAGGGCGGTCTGCGAAGCCCTGCGTGGGCTCAGCGTGGGGCCTGGGATCTTACCATGCGCATGTATAGATATTTGTCTGTACACAGGGCCCGTGAGGGGGGGCTCACGCCTCGTCCGGGGGGCGCGGCGCGCTGGGCATCCAGAGGAGGAAGGCGGTCACGCCCAGCGCCAGGGCCGCGAGGGTGAGGCGCAGCCAGGGGGCCTCCACCGCGAAGACGATGGTGGCCCCGATCGACCCCAGGGTGAAGAGGATGGCCCCGATCTTCGTCCGCGGAGGGATGAAGCGTCCGCCGGGGTGGCTCCGGACGATCGGCCCCAGGAGTCGGCTCTCCGCCATGCGGCGGTGCATGGCCGGCCATGCGCTGGCGAAGCAGGCGGCCGCGAGGATCACGAAGGGGGTCGTCGGCAGCAGGGGCAGCACGGCACCCACGAGGCCGAGCGCCAGGCTCAGGCAGCCCGTGATCAGCAGGAAGATGCGCTGGGGGGCACCGCGGGGCTGGTCGGGCGGATGGGCCATGACCCCGAACTACCCCGCCCACGCTGCGGCCGCGCTAGAATCACGACCCCCCCGGAGGAGAGCGTCCATGGCACGCAAGGTCTATACCGGCACCGCGATCGACGTGGCCTTCGATCTCGACACCTGCATCCACGCCGCCGAGTGCGTTCGCGGCCTCCCCAAGGTGTTCGACCCCGATCGCAAGCCCTGGATCCTGCCCGACGAGGCCTCCGCCGACGCCTTGCGTGACGTCGTGGCGCGCTGCCCGAGCGGAGCGCTCGAGATCCAGGAGAAGGGCGAGTCCCCGGCGGCCGCCGCGCCCGCGGGCATCCAGGTCCAGACCGGGGGCGGCGGCCCGCACATCGTCAAGGGCGGCTGCACCGTGGTGGGGCCGGATGGCGGCGTGCTCAAGGAGGGCGCGGTCGTCGCGCTCTGTGCGTGCGGCCGCACGGGGAACGCGCCCTTCTGCGACGGCTCCCACGCGAAGTAGGCGCCGCGCTACACGACCTCCCACCGGCGCGCGAGGGCGCGGGCGAGCAGGAGGCCGCCCAGGGCGGCGCCCAGCAGGAGGCCGATCGGCAGCACCAGGTCGGCAGGCGCGTCGCCACGCCAGAAGACCCCCGTGTAGGCCTCCAGGCCCCAGGTGTTGGGCGTCAGCCAGCCCAGGTCCTGGAGCAGCGGCGGCATGAAGAAACGCGGAACCATGCTGCCGCCGACCGCCGAGAGGATCAGGATCGCCACGTTGGAAACGGTCTGGGCCTGCCGGCGACTCCCGCAGGCCGCCACGAGCGCCAGGGCCAGCCCCGCGGCGCAGAGCGACACCGCCACCGTGGTGAGGGTCCAGCCCAGGAGGTGCCCCGGCAGGTCCACGCCGTAGCCGACCCAGGCGACCAGGTAGATGATGAGGACCTGCACGAAGCCCTGGGCGGTGAGGAAGGCGAAGCGTGCGTCGACGAGGACGCGGATCCCGGCTGGCCCGGCGAGGATGCGATCGACGATGCCCGCGTCGCGATCCTCGAGCAGCGTGATGGCCCCGTGCACGGCCGAGAACAGGACGAAGAGGATCGCCACGGCCCCGGCGTAGTAGGCGATGTGGTTCACGCTCTCCGCGTTGCCGATCACGGCTTCCCGCTCGTAGAGCGCGCCGAAGAGATCGCGTTGCTCCGGTTGCGTCCCTTGCCGTAGCGCGCGCAGCCCCACCTCCAGGCGCGTGCGTTGGTCCGGGTCCAGGTCCAGGAAGCGGGCGTCGAGGACCGCGATGACCTCGCCCAGCGCGACATCGGGCAGCGCCTGGACGTAGGCGCGCTGGATCCGTCCCGCGAGCATCGCCGCAGCCACGCCTCGCGTCGGGTCGAAGAGCAGCAGGACGGGGGGCGGTGCGCCGGCCTCCGCGTTGCGCAGCGCGCCGCGGACGACAAGCCCGGCGTCGGCCGATCCCCGTCGGACGAGGGCACGCGCCGCGGCAGGATCGGTCTCGGCGACGACCTCGATGCTCGCGTCGGCCGCGAGGGCGGCGAGCAGGGCGCGCGTGTCGTCGTCGGCGATCGAGTCCGCCACCACCAGGCGGATGCGCAGGTTGCCGCCCGCCGTGCCGGCGAAGATCCACGCGAAGACGAGGAAGAACACGACCGGCAAGACGAACGCCATGATCAAGGCGCCACGATCGCGGCGCAGTTCCAGATACAGGGTGCGCAGGACGGCGCCGGTCATCGGTCGAGCTCCCGTCCCGTGATCTGCAGGAACACCTCGCGCAGCCCCGGCTCCACCAGGGTCACGCGCCGCAAGCGCGCGCCCGAGGCCGTCAGAGCCTGTTCGATCCCGGCCAGGCTCTCCATGCCGCCGGCCTGCCGGCCGAGCCAGCGTGACGGATCCTGGCTCGCGTGGAGGTCGAGCGCCTCGAGGCGTGCCACGGTCGGTGCCTCCGGGGCGGCCTCGAGGACCACTTCCAGATGGCGGGCGGTGCCGAAGGACGCGTGCACGAGCTCGGGCAGCGTGCCTTCCGCGCGCAGGCGTCCGTCCACGAGAAAGCCCAACGTGTCGCTGAGCCGTGCGGCTTCGTCGAGATCGTGGGTCGTCAGCAGGATGGCCATGCCTCCATCGCGCAACTGCTCGAGCAGGGCGTGGACGCGCAGGCGGGCATCGGGATCGACCCCCACCGTGGGCTCGTCGAGCAGGAGCACGCGCGGTTCGTGCAGGACCCCGGCGACGAGGTTCAGTCGCCGCTGCATGCCCCCGGACAGCGTGCGCGTGCGATCCCCGGCACGCGCCTCCAGTCCCGCCCAGGCGAGGCCCCACGCGACCCGGTCTGCGATCGCCTCCCGGGAGACCCCGGCCAGGCGACCGAGGACCTCGAGGTTCTCGCGGACCGTCAGGTCGCGGTGCAGGGCGAGCTGCTGGGGGACGAGGCCCCGGGCGCGCCGGGCCTCGGGATCGGCGGCGGGGTCACGGCCATCGAGCTGCACCCGTCCGGCGCTCAGCGCCAGGCGCCCGCAGATGGCGCGGATGATGCTGGTCTTGCCGGCGCCGTTGGGGCCGAGGAGTCCGTACACGGCACCCGCCCGGAGCGAGAGGCTGACCCCGCGCAGCCCCGTGTCCCCCTCGAACAGCCGTGTGGCGTCGTCGACGGCGAGCAGGGCAGGGGGGGGAGCGGCCGTCGTCACGGGCAGAGCCTACCGGACGGAGCCTGCGGGTACGCTGTCGGCATGGATGCATGCAACATCGCCGGCCGTCAGGTCTCGGCTCGCCGCTTCATCGGAATCCTCGGGTTCGTGGCAGGGGCCGTGCTCGGCGGAGCGCTGGTCGTACGCGGCCACGGGGGCTGGGTACGGCTCTGCACCTTCCCGCTCTTCCTCTTCGGCGCACTCGGCCTGCTGCAGTCGCTCGAGAAGGTGTGAGTCCAGCTGGCGTCGCGCGGTGCGCGCGATCTGGGCGAGGGACCCGAGGCCATCGAGGACGACGACCTCGTCCGAGCCCTGCGCGCCCGCTCGCGCGCCATCCTGCTCAAGTCGCTTCTGCTGGCGGTTGTGCTGACGAGTGCCGTCTACTTCTGGCCCAGCCCCTGACGGAGACTCGCATGGCCGCGCCTTCCGCACACCGCATCGAACGTCTCTGGATCCGTCGCGAGGCCGGCGGCGCGGTCGAGCCGTGCGAGCAGCTCGTGCTGGTCGCGGGCGAGGGCATCGAGGGCGACCACACCTTCGGCCGCATGCGGCACGTGACGCTGATCTTCGCGCAGGACTGGCGCGCGGCGACCGCCGAGCTCGGCGAGGAGGTCGATCCCGCCGAGCGGCGGGCGAACGTGGTGCTCTCCGGAGGCGCCGGCCTCGATCTCGTCGGCCAGACCGTGCGCCTCGGTGCCGTGCGCCTCGAGATCAAGGGCGAGACCAGACCCTGCCCGGTGATGGAGAAGGCCGCCGCGGGACTTCAGGCGGCCCTGGGCCCGGACGGCCGCGGCGGCGTCTGGGGGCGTGTGCTCGAAGGCGGCACGCTGCAGCCGGACGACGCCCTGGTCGTCGAGGCCTGATCCGGCGTGTCGTCCGACGCCCTCACGCCGGAGCAGTTCGAGCGCGTCTCGGCCGTCTTTGCGCAGGCCGTCGCACGGGCGGAGGACCCGCAGGTGCGGGAGGCCTTCGTGCGCGCCCAGGCAGGGGATGACGAGCTCGTCCTGGGTCAGGTGCTCGGCATGCTGGCCTTCCACACGGAGCATGATCCGGCCGGCGACACGAGCTTCGACGAACGAGCCACGGCGGCCGTGCGGCAGGAAACCGCCCGGATGGGCGACACGCTCGTCGAGGGCGTGCCGGAACGTCTCGGGCCCTTCACGGTCGTGCGGCATGTCGCCACGGGCGGGATGGGCACGGTGTACGAGGCGCTGCAGGCGAAGCCGTTCCGACGCGTGGCGTTGAAGGTCATCCGCACGGCGTTCCGGACGCCACGCGCGCTGAAGCGCTTCGAAGCCGAGGGCCGACTCCTAGCCGGCCTCGACCATCCCGGCATCGCCCGGGTGCACGAACTCGGGCGCGCCGAGACGCCGACGGGGGAAGCCCCCTACATCGTGATGGAGTTCATCGAGGGGCCTACGATCACGGACTACGCCCGGCGCGCCGACCTCGATGTGCGTGCCCGCCTTGATCTGATCGTGCAGGCCTGCGAGGCGGTGCAGTGTGCCCACGAGGCCGGCATCATCCATCGCGACTTGAAGCCCTCGAACATCCTGGTGAACCAGGACGGGGTCGTGAAGATCGTCGACTTCGGCATCGCGCGCACGTTCGGAGGCAAGCACCCCGAGCGCAACTCCATCAGCCTGGCGGGGCAGTTGCTCGGTACGCTGTCGTACATGAGCCCGGAGCAGACGCGCGGCGGCCGCCATCCGCTCGATGTGCGTGCCGATGTGTACTCCCTCGGCGCCGTCGGCTACGAGCTCCTGGCCGGCGCGCCGCCCCACGACCTGCGCCACGCGAGCGTGCCCGCGGCGTACGCACGCCTGATGTCCCAACCGGCCGAGCCGCTCCACGCGCGCGACCCGAGCATCGACGAGGCGGTCGGGCAGATCTTCGCGCACGCCCTGGCGGCCGAGCGCGAGGAACGCTGCGCCAGCGCGGCGGCCCTGGGCGCTGCGCTGCGCTCGTATTGCGACGGCTAGGCACGC
The DNA here is from genome assembly GCA_029213105.1 of Planctomycetota bacterium. Classification (GTDB taxonomy): domain Bacteria; phylum Planctomycetota; class PLA2; order PLA2; family JAEUHO01; genus JAHEIK01. The sequence goes on along the minus strand of JARGNS010000080.1, from coordinate 63 downwards.
AAGGCGCGCATGCAGCGCGGGACTGCGTATGCTGGGCGCCGCATGGAAGCCGATCGCCAGTAG
>JARGNS010000079.1:360-10564 GCA_029213105.1 Planctomycetota bacterium | reverse complement strand
GCCGCGCGCGTGCTCTACGGTCAGGCCCTGATCGCCGAGGGCTCACCCTTGCCCGACCCGGCCGGTTTCGCCCGCATCCTCACGGATCTGCTCGTCGAGCGGACGAGTTGACGGACTCGTTACGACCGCGATCGCCGCACGGCCCTAGACTGACCGCCATGGCCCGGATCCAGCCTCGCCTCCGCCTGCTGCTTGCGACCGTACTCCTGGCCTGCCCGCTGGGTGCCTGCGGCGAAGGCGAGCACGGCGACGGAGCGAAGACGTTTGCGCCAGGAACCTGCGAGGTCGCGTCCATCGACGTGGCGAAGGCGCGCATCCCGCGCCCCCTGAACGGCATCTACTTCGCCCAGGAAGTCTGGCTCAGCTACCACAGCAAGGAACACGAGGGGCAGGGCTACCGGTTCCCGCGTACGCGTGCGGAGGCGCTGCACAAGATCCGGCAGCTCTGTCGCCAGGCGCACACCGGCGCGGACATCGGTGCACTCGCGCGCCAGTGGAGCAATGCCGCGGGGGCCCGCGCGCATGGCTTCTGCGCGGCGCCGTTGCCGCAGAATCGCGCCAAGCCCGACGCGCGAGACGTCGCCCTCTTCCAGACACCCGTCGGCGCGATCACGCCGCTGCTCGAGTGGCGGGGGGGCTTCTGGTTCGCCAAGCGCATCGCCGACAAGGAGGGGCGCGCCCTCGGTGCCGAGCTCGAGAAGGCGTCCAAGCTCCGTGCTCGCGCCCGGATGATCCACATCCATCACGCAGGGGCGTACCCCCGGCTCGTGGAGTTCGACAACCACCCGCAGGCCAAGGCGATCGCGACGGCGCGCTGGATCATCCAGGAAGCGCAGAAGGGCGCGGACTTCGCCGCGCTGGCGAAGAAGTGGTCGAACGACGTCTCGCGTGCGCAAGGGGGGCTGCTCGAGACCAAGCACCCGATCACCGGTGCGAAGACCGAGTGGATCCGCTGGGGCGATCGGAAGTTCTCGCAGCAGGCCCTGGACGTGATCCTCGCCGAGGGGACACCGGGTGAGGTGTGGCCGGAACCCGTGATCTCCGGGCAGGGGGTGGACGTGATTCTCGTGCTCGAGCGCCGAGACGACTGATCTCCGTCTCTGGCCCTGGGGTGAGGTGGCTGGCATCATGGCCGCCGGAGGCCCCCCCCCTATGAACCGTGTGCTTCGATCGCTTGCCGTCTTGCTGTTGGCCGGTGTGCTGGCTGCCTGTGCCAGTGGCCGTTACGTGGCCACCAGCCAGGCGGTCGCCCAGGAGCCTCCGTCCGCGCCGGTGCGTTCCGATCCGGTGGGAGCCACCGTGCCTCTCGCCCAGGAGATCCGCACCCTCGTGCGTGCCCCGCGCGGGCGCGAGGTGCCGATCCAGGCCGCGGCTTCCGACGCGGAGGTCGCCGACGCGGAGGTCGCCGACGCGGAGGTGGTCGGCCCGGAGGCGTCCTGCGAGGAGGACCGCTGCGAGGGCGAGTGGAAGCGCCACAAGGTGTCCCTCACCCTGGGGGGCGCCGTCGAGCGCGATGAGTTGGGCGGCGTGATCGGCCTCGGCTACGAGTACCGCCTCGATCGCTACCTCGGTGTCAGCATCGCGGGCGAGTACCTGACCGGGGACTTCCGCGAGTCGTCCATCGGTGTGGGGATCAACCTCCATCCCACGGAGCGCTTGTTCCTGGTCGCGGCTGTGGGCACCGCCTTCGAGAAGCTCCGCGAGGGAGGCGAGCTGCTCGTCCGTCTTGGCGGGGGCTACGACTTCGAGATCCGTGACGGCTTCGGCGTGGCCCCCTCGCTGTACGTGGACTTCGTCAAGGACCGGCCGCCCGTGTTCATCTTCGCCTTCGAGTTCGGCAAGGGCTGGTAGGCGCCTAGCGAGGTTCACGCGTGTTTCCGATCGGCGATTCTCCGAACCCGCGCGGCCTGGCGTGGGTCACCCTGGCCCTCATTGCGATCAACGTCCTCGTGTTCGTCTGGCTCATGCCCGAGATGGACCGGCCGGCGGATCCGAAGGACCCGCGCCTCCTCGAGTACATCGAGGTGCTGCAGGCCGAGGGCCGTCTCGAGGGGGTCGATCCCGCCACCCTCGCGGGGCAGATCAGCGAGTACGACCTCACCGTCTTCGAGCACGGCTCCCGGCCGGCTCAGTGGACGTGGCTCAGCATGCTCACCAGCATGTTCCTGCACGGGGGCTTCATGCACCTGTTCGGGAACATGCTGTTCCTCTGGATCTACGGCAACAACTGCGAACACAGGCTCGGGCGCTTCGCCTACCTCGTCGTGTACCTGGCGACGGGCTTCGCCGCATCGTTCGGCGACATCGCGCTGCGCCCTGACTCGAACATCCCAGGCGTGGGGGCCTCCGGGGCCATCTCGGGTGTGCTGGGGCTGTACTTCATCTGGTTCCCGAAGAACACCGTCCGCCTGCTGATCCTGCTGCCGCCGGCCTTCCGCCGCGTGGATCTCGGCGCACGCTGGGTGCTGGGTTTCTACATCGTCGTGCAGAACATCGTGCCGGCCTTGATGGGGGGTGGGGGCGGCGTGGCCCACGGCGCCCACATCGGAGGCTTCGTGGCCGGGGCCGCCGTGGCGCTCGTCCTCAATTGGCGCATGAAGGCCTGGCCGGCCGACGCACCCGAGGTCCCGGCCCTCGAGACCCACGAGAAGCCGCTGCTGCAATACGGAGCGGAGCACGAGCAGGTGGGGGACGCCCCCGGGGCGCTCGCGGCGTCCGCGCGTGCTGTGCGGCGCGCCGCACCGGGACGGTCGCGGGCTGCCGCACACCTCGGGGCTGCACGCGTGCTCTCCGCCCAGTTGGATCAGCCGGCCCTCGCCTACCAGCACCTCGTGGCGGCGCTGCGTTCGGGGCCTTCAGACGAACAGGTCGCGGAAGCCCGCCGGATCCTGGCGCAGATCCGCGGCCAGGTTGGCACGGTTCCCCTGCGCTTTGCCTAGGCCTCCGCGTCGCGGGCGATGTCTTCCAGGGTGGCGAGGTGCCCCAGGAAGGCCTTGCGGCCCGCGGGGGTGAGCGCCGCGGTCGTCAACGGCTTGCGCTTGACGAAGGACTTCGTGACTCGCACGTAGCCACCGTCCTCCAGCTTGCGGAGGTGCACGCCGAGGTTGCCCTGGGTCATGCCGAGCAGGCTCTTGAGATCCGTGAAGGTGGCCTCCTTGCGCGTCATGAGTACGGAGACGATGCCCAGGCGGGCCTGGGAGAGCAGCAGGGGGTCGAAGTCCGGTCCCACGTCTAGGGGGCCTCGGCGCGCAGCCGCTTGACCCGCGCCTCGGCCTGCAGTCCAGGCACGATCATGCCGAGTCCCATGCAGGGGCCGAGGATGTAGCCGTTCCATTGGGGCCAGAGGATTGCGCCGATCGCCCCGGCGAAGATGAACAGGCCGGCGTAGAGGAACGAGCGCCGATAGACGACGCCGAGCATGCAGGCCATGGTCGCGTAGACGAGGCCCCACAGGGTGGGGACGTCGCGTCCGGCGAGGAAGCCCGTGGGCGGGCCCAAGGCGCTGAGCACCACGCCGGCGGCGACGCAGAGGATCGTGATCTGGGTCATCTGGCGGCCGACGAAGGTGTTCTCCCCGTGGAGTCGCGGGCCGCGGGCCAGGACGATCTCGCGGACCGTGCTCAGCAGGACCCCCAGCGCGAGCGCGCCGAGCCCGAGCCAGGCGTAGGCGGTCTGGTTGCCCTGGTGCTCGAAGTACGTCGCGAGCGGGTACCAGAACAGCACGATGGCTCCCCAGTGGACGTAGTGGAACGCGTGCGGATCGACTTGCTGATCGGTCCGCTGGATGACGCCACGGATGAACTCGAGGTCCGCGGCCGCCGTCTGCGGGGCGCTCACCGGGCCCCCTTGGTGGGGGCTGCGGGAGCCTCCTGGGCGGCCTTCAGGGCCTCCAGTCGCTGCTCCAGCCGTTCCAGGCGCGACGTCACGCGTTCCAGCGCGTCCGCGTCATGGGACCAGGCCTCGGGGTTGACCAGCGTGATCGTGATCGGGATGAGCACCCATGCCATCACCCACATCCAGCTCCAAGCACTCTTCATGGCGGCTCCTTCGGTTGCCTTGAGGCATCGAGTCTATAAAGCAGACTAGTTTGCCAAAGGGAAAACGAGAGGCCGGCACGGAGGCCAGGGCGTGGGGGTGCGCGCCTAGATCCAGGGATCGCTCAGGGCGTGGCAGGTCTCGACCTCCGCCCGGGGGCTGCTGATCTCCACCCCGGGCACGGCCGAGGGCACCGTGTGGATGTAGAGGAAGCTGACCTCTTCGATGCCACGCGCGGCCAGGCGCTGGCGGAAGGCAGGGAATGCCGGGCTCTCCCGGAAGGGCTCGAGGTGGGCGTCCAGGGGCGCCCGGTCCAGGACGTGCACGAGGACGCGGTGCTCGGGCAGGGCGGCCCGGATGGCATCGACCAGCAGAGGGCCGTCCTGTGTGTCCGGGCTCCACGTGATGAGCTGCAGCCGGCCCTCCGGCGTGAGTCGATCCGGCACGTCCGCGAGCATGTGACGAACCACGTCGAGGCCATCCTCGCCACCGTCGGAGTGCAGGAACCAGGTCTCGCCGCGCGGCACCAGCTCGAAGGGCGGATTCATGAGGATCGTGTCGAAGCGTCGTGCGGCGTCGAGGGGCTCGAAGAGCGAACCCGCGTGCATCTCGATCTCGCATGGGGAGGGGCCGAGAGCGGCGTTGAAGCGTGCAAAGGCCAGGGCGCGCGGGTTGATGTCGACGCCCGTGACCGAGCGGGCCACGTCGGCGGCAAACAGGCTGTTCACTCCCGAGCCGAGGCAGAGCTCGAGGACGTCGTCTTCGGGGCGTACATCGAAGTTCCGCACGAAGTACACCTGCTCGAACATCAGGCTGAAGACCTGGTCCGGCTCCTGTCGCGTGAGCAGATCCGTGGCGATGAAGCGACCGTAGAGCGGGAACAGCCGCACGCGAGGCTGGTAGATGGATGCGCCGAGCTTCTCGACCAGACCGAGGCTTGCCAGCTGGGCGAAGAGGGCCCGCTCGGCACGCTGCACGAAGAGCGGCTTGGCGTAGAGGAAGATGCGCGCGTAGCGCTCCGGCGCGCGGGCATGCCACGCGGTCAGGCCCTGTCGGACAGCAGCCGCCGCCGCGCCCGCCGGCACGCGCGGGGCGTCGAACGCACTGCGCCGGCCGATCAGCAGGTCCAGGTTGCGGCGGGCGTTGTCGAGCATCGCGCCGCAGGATACCCGAACGAGCGCTAGCTCTCGTGCAGCACGAGCTCCTTGCGGTGGAAGCGCCAGCCGAGCAGCGCCAGGAGGACCGCCGCGGAGATGGCCTGCACGGCCGTGGCCAGCAGGACGGCCTGCGCCTTGTCCCGGGTCATCACCCCCGCCACGATCAGGGTGGCCACGCCGGGCGCGATCGAGACCATCTGCGTCAGGAATCGCAGCATGGTCTGCAAGAAGTTGAGGTGATTGGGTTCTGCTTGCGTGAGCAGGAAGAGCGCTTCGACGGAGGTCAGCGTCGTGCCCACCACGAGGAAGGCCGGGAGGGCCGCCAGCGCCGTCGTGGGTGCGACGGCGCCTGCCAGGACGAGCCCCGTGCACCCGAGGACCTGCATGCAGAACGGCACGAGGGTGGGCACGGCCAGCAGGGCGCCCACCACGGCGACCGGCTTGAGCGGGAGCTGGCGGATCTCGAGGAGCTGCTCGCGCGGCATGCGAAAGCCGACGGGCAGGGCCATCCAGAGGGGCACCATCGTGAGGACGGTCAGGATGGTGGTCGGGCTGCCTGACTGGCGGCCGAACATCGCGAGCATGACCGAGATGACGATGACGCCGCCGAGGATGGCGCGCAGCTGACGGCGCATGATCAGCAGGTTCATCCAGAGTACGGCGCCGGCGCCCGTGAAGAGGCGGCCGCGCGGACCGCGCGCGCTGGTCTTGACCTTGGTGTCGTGCAGCCCGCGCTTGGCCTTGTCCATGCGGCTGCGGAACTTGGTCGTGGCCGCGTACGAACTCTCCAGGAAATCGATGTTCAGCAGCGCGACGAGCCAGAAGCTCCCCGCCGTGCAGAGCAGCAGCCCCGAGAGGGGAATCAGGGCGTCGGCGATGCCTCGGGAGGCGGCGAGATCGCCGGCTGCGACGGCCGGATAGAGCAGGACCTGCAGCCAGGGGTTGTCCCAGGCGATGCGTAGGCGGCTGCCCAGCCCCTCGGTGCCTCCACCGACCGACATGACGATGGCCAGCAAGCCGACGATGGTCACGACGACCGCGATCACGATCGTCGTCTTGCGCAGACGGGCGTAGATCTTGTCGGCCAGCAGCATGCTGAGTTCCGCCGCGAAGGCAGAGAGGTGCGCACTCGTCATCTGGCACAGGACGAACCCCACGAAGCAGAGGAAGGGCGATGGCATCGACCGCCCACCGAGCATGACGACGTACATGAGTGCGAGCATGGCCGCTGCGATGTGGTGGGGGATGAAGTAGTACGCCAGCAGCTGACGGCGCGAGAAGGGCCCTGGGAAGACCAGGTCGAGGTCCGCCTTGGCGAAGAGCAAGCCGCGCTGTCCGATGCCCCCCAGCACGCCGAGGATCAGGAGGAATGCGAGGAATGAAGCGAGCATCGCCTTCTTGTCGGCGACGGGCGCGGGCGGGCCGACGGAGGCGCCGAACACCATGGCCGAGCCGATGGCGAGAATGAACAGGCCCCCGATGATTCCGACCGGCGTCTTGAGCCGTCGGAGGATGGCCCTCAGGCGATTGCGGTAGCGTGCGCCGATGACGTACCGCAGCGCGGGATGGAGCATCAGTCGAGCTCGCCATCCGGCTCCGTGATCGCGAAGAAGGCTTCCTCGAGGGAGCCCCCGTCCGAACGGGCCGTCGCCCGGATCTCGTCCATGGTGCCCTCGGCGAGGGTGCGGCCGCGGTGCAGCACGAGGACGCGATCGCACTGCTTCTCGACCAGGTCGAGCAGGTGCGACGAGATGATGATGGCCGCACCGGCGTCGGCCCGCTGGCGGATGGACGCGCGCATCATGCGGATCGCCTTCGGGTCGAGGCCGGTCAACGGCTCATCGAAGAGGATCAGCTCGGGCTCGCGCAGGAACGCGCAGGCGATGGCCAGCTTCTGGCGCATGCCGCGTGAGAGTCCGCTGGCGAGCTCGTCGCGCTTCTCCGTCAGCTCGAACTCCTCGAGCAAGTCGTCGAAGCGGCCCTTGGCCTGCGACACGCCGTACGCCAGCGCCGTGAAGCGCAGATGCTCGAGCACCGTGAGCATGTCGAACGGCGTGGGTGTATCGGGGATGAATGCCGTGGCGCGCTTGGCCGGCATGGGGTTCACCGCGAGGCTGGTCCCCGCGACGAGGATCCTGCCGGCCGTGGGCTGGAGGATGCCGGTGATGCAGCGCATCGTCGTGGTCTTGCCCGCGCCGTTGGGACCGACGAGTCCGAGGATCTCTCCCGGGGTGCAGGCGAAGTGCAGATCGTCTACGGCGGTGAAGTCGCCGAAGCGCTTCACGAGGCCTTCGACCTGGAGTGTCGGGGGGGGCGTGTCCATGGCTCGCCGATTCTAGGGAGTGGGGAGCGATTCCCTCGCAGCTTCGTATCGGAAAGCGACGCGCCGGTCTTGTACAGGGCGTGCGGGCGAGAGGGGTGCTCTAGCGCGTCGTGACCGCTCCACCCTTGGGCGCGCCCTGGGCGCGCTTCACGGCGGCGAGCGCGTCGATCAGGCCGGCACCGGTGCGTGCGTCCTTGCCCTTGGTCTCGAGATCCGTCGCGCTCTCCTCGAGCAGGCGCTTGACCTCCCACGGATTGAGGCACGGATTGGCGCTCAGCATGAGGGCGATCACACCGGCCCCCTGGGGTGCGCTCAGGGAGTTCCCGCGGCGGCCGTTCTTCTCGCCCAGGTAGCCGCTCTTGCCGTTCGGGTCGATCATCTGGATGCCCGGTCCAGGGAAGGCGCAGACGTCGGGCTTGAGGAGGCCGGCCGGCATGGGGTGGTCCTCGAAGAACTTCACGCTCGCCCACTCGACGGGCCCCAGGCTGACGAAGCCGGGGACCTGAAGCTGGCGATTGAGGCCCCCGATGCAGATGACGCAGGGGATCCCCTCCGGGATGCGGATCTGCACGGGGATCTTGGCCTGGCGCTGGAAGTTGCCCGCACCGGACACCATGGCAAGGCCGGCTGCCGACGCATGCTCGGCGAACATGCGCCAGAGCCCTCGGGTGTTGCCGAGGTTCGGGATGGAGAACGACATGTTGAGGACGTCGGCTCCTTCGTCGAGGGCGTACTGGAGCGCGCGTGCGGCGTTGTACGGACCGCCCATGGCCATGAGGGCCATCACCTTGGCGCGTGGAGCCACGCCCGTCACCGTGCCGCCCGTCCCGTCACCGACCGTGCAGCTGGAGGTGAGGGCTCCGTGCTTGCGGGCCGAGCGGTCGAGGACTTCCGGCGACATGCGCGCGAAGTTGAACCCATACAGGTCGTCGACGTAGCCGTTCTTGTCGTCGTCCTTGCCGTTGTTGGGCTTCTCGTCCGGGTTGCGCCACACGTTGCCGCGGATGTCCTGGTGGCGGTAGTGGATGCCGTGATCGAAGGACGCCACGACCACGCCCTCGCCCGTGATGCCCAGTTCCTTCCAGACCTGGTCGGCCTTGAGGAGTCCGATGTGCCACGGCACGGTCTTGCCCTTGGGGTTGAACTTGCGCCGCTTCTTGCGCTTCTTCAGGACCTCCGCGAGCTTCTCGGTGTTCAGCTTCTGGGGGACGAGACCCGCGGGATAGGTCCAGAGGATGTCCTTGTGGGCTCGGGCGGCGGTCGCCTCCGCCGCAGTCAGCTGCACGACAACGGCGTTCAGCAGCCAGAGGGGCTTGGCGTCCGTGGGGTTGCCGAGCGCCGCCAGGAGCTTGCTCCGGCCCGCCTCCGCGCGGCGCTTGAGCTCCGTCAGGGTCGCCTTGCGCACCTCGCGGCGATCCTTGCCCGCATGCTGCTTGCAGAACGCCGGGTAGGCGGCAGCGCCGAGCAGGAACTGTTCCGTGCCGAGGACGACCATCCAGGCACGCGGCGCCTCCTCGGCCTGCAGCGACTGCGGCGTCAGGAACACGAGGCAGACGAGGAGGGGGAGCAAGCGAGCCATGCGGGGTGCCCAGCCTACCCCGGGCTCGCGTCGTCCGTGCGGCACCCGACCCGCCGACGAAACCACGGGGCGGTCGGCTGGTACACCCGGCCGAGACCCGGAAGCTCCCGATTTCGAAGTCGGGCCGTACCCTGGACGACCGCGTGCCGCAGACCCTCCGCCCCCAGGCTGTCCTCCCGGCTCTGGTGACACTGCCGCTCTGGCTGCTGCTGGCAGCCTGCGGGCAGCAGGCGCCGCCGGCCGTGGCGGGCCCCGCGCCGCACGAGGTGGCCTTCCGCGAGCACGTGCAGCCCGTCCTCGGGGACTACTGCCTGGGCTGCCACGGGGGCGCGGAGCCCGAGGGCGGACTATCCTTCGAGGCGGAGGTCGATGACGACGTCGTGCCGGGCTTCGGGGAACTCCGCGAGCGGACCGCCTTCTACGAGCGCCTCACGCATCACCTGATGAACGGCAGCATGCCCCCGGAGGGGGAGTTCCAGCCGAAGCCGGAGCAGCGCGACGCGGTCGTGTCCTGGTTCACCGACACGATCGCGGAGGCTTGGCGCGTGGCGCCGCCCAACCCGGGGCGCGTGACGATGCGTCGACTCAATCGCGTCGAGTATCGCAACACCGTGCGCGACCTCCTCGGCGTGGACTACGACACCACGAAGACCTTCCCGACGGATGACGTGGGCTACGGCTTCGACCACATCGGTGATGTGCTCTCCATATCGCCGATCCTCATGGAGAAGTACCTCGACGCCGCCGAGGAGATCGTCGAGCAGGCCGCACCGCCAGCGCTCACGCGCTACGAGGGAGAAGAGGCCTTGATGGTGGGGACGGCGCGGCCCAGGGGGGAGCTCGCCTCCCTGACGTCGCAGAGTGAGATCTACCAGCAGGTCGTGATCCCCGTGGCGGGCGACTACATCATCCGCGTCCGTGTGATGGCCCAGCAGGCGGGCCCCGAGAAGGCCAAGGTGTTCTTCCGTGTGGGAAGAAGGGTGATGGCGACACGCGAGGTCAAGTCCCCCTCCGGTACGTACGAGGAGCACGAAGTCCGCGTACACCTGGCGGGGGGCAAGCGGCGCATTGCCGTGGGCTTTCCGAATGACTACTACCAGCCGCAGCATC
>JARGNS010000079.1:0-350 GCA_029213105.1 Planctomycetota bacterium | reverse complement strand
CGAGATCGCAATCTCTACATCGACTGGTTCGAGGTGCGGCACGCCGACGGTCGCACGCACACGATCGATCGTCCCGGTGAGGTGATGTCATGCCTCCCGGCGGAGGGGGACGAACGCGCCTGTGCCGATGCGATCCTCGGACCGCTGCTGAAGCGGGCGTTTCGTCGGCCGCCCACGCCGGCGGAACTCCAGAGCCATGTGGCCCTCGTGTTCGAGGCGATGGCGGCCGGGGAGTCGTTCCGTGGCGGCATCCAGACGGCGCTCCTGGCCATCCTGGTCGCGCCCCAGTTCCTGTTCCGCGTGGAACTCGATGAGGGCACCGGCGGCGAGATCCGGCCCCTGGACCAGTA
>JARGNS010000078.1 GCA_029213105.1 Planctomycetota bacterium | reverse complement strand
ATGGCGGCGGCGGCGGTGGCGGCCAGAACCCGGCCTTCGACGAGGCCGGGCTGCCGTACGGCCTGCCCCACGAGCCGGCCCAGCCCCCGCAGCCCGGCCCGGACGAGCCCCCCTTCGAGGCCCCGCCCCCCGAGGCGCTCTACGGCATGGGCGTCCTGGACCTGGCCCGGGACGGCCACGGCTTCCTCCGGAACCCCGAGACGGTCTACGAGCCGAGCCCGGATGACCCCTACGTCGCCCCCGAGATCGTGAAGCGCTATGGCTTGCGGGACGGGGTGACGATGGAGGGCGAGATGGGGCCGCCCAAGCGCCGCGGCCAGAACCCGCAGCTGATCAAGCCGACCTCGATCTGTGGCGTGGCACCCCACCTCTACCACCACGCGCCGAAGTGGGACGAGCTGACCTCGATCGACCCCGATCGCCGGATCGAGCTCACCCGCGAGAGCGACGACGTCACCCTGCGCATCATCGACATGCTCGCCCCGATCGGCTTCGGCCAGCGTGGCCTGCTCGTGTCGCCCCCGCGCGCCGGCAAGACGACGATCCTCCAGGCGATCGCGAAGGCCGTCGAGGTCACGTATCCCGAGGCCTACCTCATGATCCTGTTGATCGATGAGCGGCCCGAGGAGGCCACGGCCATGCAGCGCGCCACGCGCGGCGAGGTGGCCGTCTCGACGAACGACCAGACGCCCGAGAACCACGTGCGCGTCACCGAGATGGTCTTGAAGAAGGCCAAGCGCCTCGTGGAGTCCGGCAAGGACGTCATCATCCTCATGGACTCGCTCACGCGCCTCGGGCGGCAGTTCAACCTGCTGCAGCGCGGGGGGGGACGGACCATGTCCGGTGGCATGGACTCGCGCGCCCTGGAGCGTCCGAAGGCCTTCTTCGGCGCGGCGCGCAACATCGAAGAGGGGGGCTCGCTCACGATCGTGGCAACGGCCCTGATCGAGACCGGCTCGCGCCAGGACCAGGTGATCTTCGAGGAGTTCAAGGGCACGGGCAACATGGAGCTCGTCCTCGACCGCCAGCTCGCGGAGCAGCGTCTCTGGCCCGCGATCGACGTGAACATGTCCGGTACGCGCAAGGAAGAGAAGCTCATCGACGCGGAGTCGCTGGAGCGGATCTACCTCCTGCGCCGCGTACTCAACCGGGTCCGACCCCAGGACGCGATGGAGTTGCTGATCAGTCGCATGGAGGAGACGCCGACCAACCAGGTGTTCCTCGAGCAGATGGGGCAGGCCAGCCGCCGCGCGGACGACACGTTCGACCACAGCATGTAGGCCGCCACCGGCGGCACGCGACCCCGGCGGGTCGGCCGTCACGACGGGCTGTCGGACGCGCGCGCCTCGGGGGCGTACGCCGCACCGGGGGCGTCCCCGCAGCGGGCCCCGGCCCTGCCTGCAGGCGGCCACCCGCGCGGCCCCAGGCCGCTTCGGTCGCTGTCAGGGCCTTCGTCGGGGGGCACTGCCCCACGCCCACGACCCGCCCGGGTCTACCTGCTACCCTCTCCGGTTCGCCCAGGACGAAACGGGAGAGAACATGACCCGACTGATTCGCAGCCTCGCCTTCGCCGCCATCGCGCTCCTCGTGATCGCCGGCCTTACGAGCACGACCGCGGACGCCGCCGAGAAGTACACGCGCGGCTTGCGCTACCCCTCGTTGACGCCCGACGGCAAGCAGGTGGTCTTCGCCTACCGCGGCGACATCTGGATCACCGCCACGGACGGCAAGACGCCCGCCCGGCGCTTGACGATCCACGAGGCGCAGGACACGCTGCCGCGCGTCAGCCCGGATGGCAAGCACATCGCGTTCTCGTCCACGCGCGAAGGCAGCTACGACCTCTACGTCATGCCGATCACCGGCGGCGAGGCGAAGCGTATCTCGTTCCATAGCGGTCTCGAGATCCTGTGCAACTGGTCTCCGGACGGCAAGCGCATCATGTTCGCCTCCAGCCGTGCGGCGTCGCGCTACCGCATCGACCTCTACGACATGCCGTCGACCGGCGGTCCGGCCCGTCGCATCACGCGTGATGGCGGCCGCGACGGCGCCTACTCCGCCGACGGCAAGACGGTCGTGTACGTCCGTGGCTTCAACACGATCTACCAGGACAACTACAGCGGTTCGGCGAACTACGACATCCACACGATCCCCACCGCGGGGGGGATCCCGACACGCATCCTGCGCAGCGAGGGCAACGAGCGCTTTCCGACCTTCTCCAAGGACGGCAAGGAGATCTGGTTCGTGGCCGAGGCCAAGGGCGTCGCGAACTTCTATGCCGTGCCGAACCTCGCGGACGGGTCGGCCGGCGCCAAGCGTCGCCAGATCACGAAGCTGACCGGCAATGACGTGCAGCGCCCGGCCCTCAGCGCGGACGGCAAGACGGCCGTCTACGAGCGCTGGGGTCGTCTCTACACCATCGACCTCTCCGCCAAGAAGCCGGTCTCCACCGAGTTGCCGCTCATCGTCAAGGGCGACCGTCGCCACAGCGGGCGCGAGAAGCGCACCGTCACCTCGGGTGCCCAGCAGGTGCACTTGAGCAAGGACGGCTCGATGATGGTGTTCAGCATGCACGGCGACATCTGGATGAGCTCGGGCAACGGCGGCCAGGCTCGTCGTGTCACCTCGGGTCCCAACAAGGACGAGTGGGCGCGCATCAGCCCCAACGGCCAGACCATCGCGTTCCAGAGTGATCGCTCGGGCAACAGCGACATCTGGCTCATGGACGTGAAGAGCCGCGCCATCACCCAGCTCACCAAGGACAAGGCGGGCGACTTCTTCCACAACTGGTCGCCCGACGGCTCGAAGCTCGCGTTCTGCTCGGAGCGCAGTGGCAATCGCGACATCTGGACGATCGACGTCAAGTCGAAGGCCACCACGCGCCTCACCAAGCACGCCGCGGCCGATGACGATCCCAGCTTCTCGCCGGACGGGCGCTTCATCGCGTTCGACAGTGCGCGCGAGGGCAACCAGTCCATCTACGTCATGGACGCCGGCGGGGGCAACGTCCGCCGCGTGACCGGCGGCACGAGCTTCATGCAGGTGCCGGCGTGGTCCCCGGACAGCTCGCTGCTCTGCTACGAGGTGTTCAACCAGGCCAACGGGCGCTCGGGCGGCCTCTACGTCGTCAGTGCCGCCGGCGGCCCGTCGATGCAGATCAGCCGTGATGGCTCGACGGCCTGCTGGAGCCCGCGTGGCGACTACATCTACTTCTCGGTGGGCGCTTCCGGCCGCGAGGAGATCTTCCGTGTCCCGGCGCCGAAGACCGTCGAGAACCGCGAGAAGGTGCCCTTCACGGGCACCGTCGAGGTCGACGTCCGGCAGGAGCTCGGCAACCTCTTCGACGAAGCCTGGGTCGCACTCGGCAACGGCTTCTACGACCCGAAGATGCACGGCGTCGACTGGAAGAAGATGCGGGCCAAGTACCGCGACATGGCGATCGACGCCGAGAACAAGGACGAGTTCCACAACGTGATCCGCCAGATGCTGGCCGAGCTCAACGCCAGCCACCTCGGCATCTACGGTGGGAGCCGGCCCTCGAACGCGGTTTCCGCCTCCACGCCCGCCACGGGCTACCTGGGCCTCGAGTTCGGCGACAAGGTGGGCCCCAACGGCGGCCGCACCGTCGCGTCGATCTACAGCAAGGGCCCGGCCGATCAGGCTGGCCTGCGCGTGGGCGATGAGGTCATCGCGCTGAACGGCAAGAAGGTCACGGGCGCGACCGACGTCGATCGCATGCTCGCGGGCACCGTCGGCAAGGAGGTGCGCGTGCGCTTCCGTCCGATCACCGCCGATGGCGTGGGCGCCGCCCGCGAGGAGAAGGTCAAGCCCATGGGGGCCAACCAGTACCGCACCATGCAGGCCGTCCGCTGGGTCGCCGGGAACGGCAGCAAGGTCAGCGCCGAGACGAAGGGGCAGATCGGGTACATCCACCTCAGCGCGATGAACCCGCAGAACCTCCAGAAGTTCCAGCGCGCCGTGGCGAACTGGAACCGTCGTTCGCGCGTCAAGGGCATGATCATCGACGTGCGCGAGAACGGCGGCGGCAACATCCATCAGCAGCTGATGCAGATCTTGACGGCGCGCCCGTACGCGCGCGTCTCGCGCCGCGGCTCGCCGCTCAAGATGACGCAGCCGGCCCTGTACTGGGACAAGCCCGTCGTCGTCTTGATCAACGAGCGCTCGTTCTCCGACGCGGAGGTGTTCCCCTACATCTTCAAGGCGATGGGCTCGGGCAAGGTCATCGGCGTTCCGACACCCGGTGGCGTCATCGGCACGATCGACATCACCCTCTCGGACGGCAGCTCCTTCCGCGTGGCGGGCACCCGCTACGAGGGGATGGACGGCACGAACCTCGAGGGCCACGGCGTGAAGCCGGACATCCTCGTCGAGATGAGCGCGGAAGACCGCCTCAAGGGCCGCGACCCGCAGCTGAAGAAGGCCATCGAAGTCGTCATGGCCGAGGTTCGCAGCAGCAAGAAGCCGGCCACGGGCAAGAAGCGGACGCCTGGCAAGAAGCCGGCCACCGGCAAGAAGCCGACGCCGACGGAGCCGATGCCCGAGCGCCCCGACACGGGCGACGCCACGGCCAACACGGCGGGCAGTGCCCTCAACCCCCTCGCCGACGTCAAGGTCGGTGAGTGGGTGCGCTTCGAGGCGCAGCTGCCCGGCACGCCCGACAAGACGACCATGAAGATCCGCGTCGTCGAGGTCTCGGACGACGAGGTGCGCTTCGAGCGTGAGCTCGAGAGCGGCCCGGCGATTCCGCTGCCGCTGCCGCAGGCCATGCCGCGCGCCACGCTGCTCGACTCCCTCGCCGGCATGGGGCAGATCAAGAGCCACGAGACGCGCACGGCCCAGATCAAGGGCGAGACCGTCGAGGTGGCCATCGTGACGCTGGAGGCCTTCGGCGGCAGCATGCGGATGACGTTCTCCAACGCGGTCCCGGCGATGGGCCTGCTCAAGGTCGAGATCGGCAAGGCCAGCGTCGTGACCGCGACGGACTGGGGCATGGACGCGCCCGAGGTGCCTGCGACGGCCGAACCGAAGCCGGAGCCCAAGCCCGCCCCGAAGCCGGCGGCGAAGGACGTGCCCGGCCCCAAGGCCAAGAGCAACCCCAAGGGCGGCCCGGCCGTCGAGGGCCCCGCCAACCCGCTGCACGACGCCAAGGTCGGCGAGTGGGTGCGCATGCGCACGGTCATCCAGGGCGAAGAGGCCGTCGCCACGCTGCGCGTGGTCGAGGTGGCCGAGGACGTCGTCTGGTTGCAGACGCAGCTGGCCTACGGCGGCAAGCAGATGCAGGGCCGCAAGGTCGCGCGTCCGCGCCGCGAGCGCATCGCCTTGGGCGGTCGTCGGGGCCGCGGTGGCGTGGCCACCGTCGGGCGCGAGACGATCGAGGTGAACGGGCGCAAGCTCGAGTGTGTCACGATCACCCGCAAGGGCCGGGGTGACCGTGTCGACAAGCGCTGGCTCTCGAGCGAGGTGCCGGTCGACGGGCTGGTGCGCCACGAGCGCGGCGGCAAGGTCGTCCGCGAGCTGCTCGACTGGGGCACCACCGGCGAGCCGCCGGCGGTCCCGGCGCAGACCACCAAGTAGGACGGCGCGCCCCCTCCCGCCGGGGGCGCTTTCTGAAGCCCGCTTCAGACCGGGCCCGGGTTCTGCGCCTCGAGGCGTGCGCGATCGGACGTTTGCCCGTTTCATGGGGTAGGAGGTCCGATTCGCGTGTGCTGTGACCGGTTCGCCGTCGTGTTGATCGCTGGGGTACTCCTCCTTGGGAGTGAGCTCGGCTCGGTCCGCGCCTGGGCCCACGGGGGCGTGATCGTGCCTCCGCCGCCGCGCTCGAAGGGGCCGCGTGGCCCGGGGGGCGGCGGACCGCCCTCGCATGTGGATCCGGGTTTCGGGGGGCCGATCGTGACACCCGGCGCGGGGCCCACGACCAAGGGCTCCGGCCGCGCGAGCAAGCGCAAGACACCCATCACCCCGACGGTCGAGACCTCGTGGCAACTCTGGTGGAACCTGGAGCGCGAGGCCTGGCTGCCCGCGCGCCGCTTTGCGCGCGTGGCCGTGACGCCGGCGGGCGACGGCCGCACGGCGGCGGGCTGGGAGGCGGAGCGTCGCGCCATCGCCAGGACGCGTCTTCTGCCGTTCCTGCTGTCGCTGCTCGCGCCCGACGCGAAGCACCCGGATGACGTCGTCGCCTCCGCGGCGATCGCCCTGGGGAAGATCGCACGGGACAAGGAAGCCATCGAGGCGCTCTTCGCCCTTGTGCTCGATCCCCGGCGCTCGGGGATGGTGCGCGAGTCCGCCGCGCTGGCGCTCGGGCACCTGCGCCGGGATGACGACGCCCTGCGCGCCAAGACCCTGGCCATCGAGGGCGTGCGCGGACGCCTGCTGCAGGTCTTCGACGGGAACGCGGGCGGCAAGCGCCTGGACGTGCCCCTGCGGACGCGCTGCTTCGCGATGTACGCCCTCGGCATGCTCGGCGATCAGCCCTGGCGTGACGATCCCCTCAGCCGCGATGGTCGGCTGATCACGAAGCTCCTCTGGGAGCGCCTGGCGGTGCCGTATCGCGATCGTGAGTTGCACATCGCCCTGCTCACCGCCCTCGGCTTGCAGCCTGCCGCGGGGATCCCCGACGGCGTGCAGGAGGGCCTACGCGCGATCGTCGGCCGCAAGAAGGCGCTGGGACACCAGTGGGATCTGCTCAAGCGCGCGCATGCCGTCACGGCCGTGGCGCGTCTGGGCGGCACGAGTGGGCATGCCCTGCTCCTGCGGCTCATGGCCGACACCCGGCGGAGCATCGTGGTCCGCCTCGCGGCCCTCCTCGCCATCGCCGAGCGCTCGCCTCACCTGGCCGCGGCCGAGCGTGGCGCGGCGCTGCGCCTCGTCCAACGCGCGTTCGGCCTGGAGCAGCAGATGCTGGCCGTCGGGTTGGCCAACGTGGCGCTCGGCCGGATGGTCGGCGCCGACCTTGCCGCCGGCTCCGATCGCGCCCTGGCCTACGACAAGGCCGACGAACTCCTCATCGAGCGCGTGGCCAAGGCGCCCTGGTATCTGCGCGGCTGGGCGGGACTCGGCCTGGCACTCGCCGCCCGCGAGGGCGATCCGAAGAGCGAGATCGCGCGCCGCTTTCGGACGCGGGCACGTGACGCCCTGCAGCGCATGGTTCGCGACGCGGGCTCGCAGCCCAGTGTGCAGGGCGCGGGCGCCGTTGCGCTGGGCCTGCTCGGGGACCCGACGGCGGCCCCGACGCTCATCGCCATGGCGCGCAGCGCGGCGCGCGAGCCGGAGGTACGCGGCCATGCGGCGCTGGCCCTGGCGCAGATCGGGGGCGGGGGCGGTTCCATCGAGGTGCTGGCCGACCTCGTCGTGGGCGAGAAGACGCCGGCGGTCGTCCGGGGCCAGGCAGCGCTGGCTCTCTCGCTGCTCGGCGAGACCCGCGTTGCGGCCAAGCTGCTCGCCGCGCTCGAGGGGGACGACTCCACCCGTCGCCTCGCCGCCGTCGCCTCCGCCCTCGGCCGCCTCGGCCACCTCGGGGCCGCAGAGGCCCTGATCGCCAAGGCCCGCGACCCCCAGGCGCGCGCCCTCGTGCGCGCCATGGCGCTGGTGGCCCTCGGCCGCCTGCTCGATCCCCAGCCGCGACCCCACCTGTTGCGTCTCACGCGCGGTACGTGCTACCCCGCGCGCTCCCGCGCCCTCCAGGAGGCCTTCACGATCCTGTGATCCGACGCGCCATGACACGCTCCCTTGCCCTCGTCCTGCTGGTGTGCCTCGTGATGGCCGCCCTGCTGTGCACCGCCCCGGCTGCGCGCGCCCACGGGGGCAGCTTCCGGGAGGATGCCCCCCAAGGCCCGGACGCACCCCAGCCGAGCCTGCCCCCGGGGCGCGTCGGGCGCGTGACGACCGAGCGGGCGACCTGGACGGTCGGAAACTGGACGACCTGGTGGCAGCTGCACCGCGACGGCTTGCTGCCCGACAAGCGCGCGACGCGACACCGTGCCCAGGAGACCGCCTCCGGATCGCTGTTCGGTGTGGGCGAGATCGGGCGGGGGGGCGCCCTGACCCATTGGGAGCGGGCGATCGAGAAGGGAGCGAAGGAGACGGCCCTCCCGTTCCTGCTCTCCCTCGTCGACCCGCGTGCGCTGCACGACGACCGCCTCGTCGCGGCAGCCCTCGTGGCCCTGGGACGCTCGGCGCGAGGCACCGCGCCCGTGCGCGTCCTGGCGCGTCATGCCTCCAATCCCAGTGCCCACCGCGAGGTCCGCGAGTCGGCGGTGCTCGGACTCGGTCTCTTGCGGCGCAGCGATCGCACCCAGCAGCAGGACGCTACGACCATGCGGGACGTCCGGACGTTCCTGCTCGGGCTCTTCGACGACAAGGACGCGCCGACGCGCGTGCGGGCCTTCGCCGTGCTCTCGCTCGGGTTGCTCGCCGACCAGCCGTACGGCACCGAGCTCTTCGAACGCGAGGGACGCGCGATCACGCGGGCGCTCTGGTCACGGCTCCAGCGCACCTACCCCGACGTCGACCTTCCGGTGGCGCTGTTGACGGCCCTTGGCATGCAGCCGAAGGCCGGCGTGCCGGGCGGTGTCCTCGCCGGGCTCAAGGCCATCGCGATGGACCAGCCGTTCCGTGGGCGCCGCTGGAAGGCGCTGCTGCGTTCCCATGCGCTGACCACGTACGCCCGGCTGGACGGGCCGGCCTGGTCGACCATCGCGCTCTGGTCCATGCGCGGCACGCGCGACCATGTCGCCGTGCGTAGCGCCGCGGCCATCGCATTGACGCGCCGCGTCGAGGACCTGCTTGGGGGGGAGCGCCTCGCGGTCGCACGGGCGCTCACGCGCTGGCTGCCGCGCGAGCCGAACTGGTTCGCCGCCGGACTGCAGCACATCGCCCTCGCCAGCCTCCTGCGCGCCGACCTCGCCGCGGGGAGCTCCGCCCTCGTGGACGAGCTGCACGTGGACGAGATCCTCACGCGCGGGGCCGAGCGCGGTCGCTCCATGACGCGTCCGTACTGCGCGCTCGCGCTGGGGCTTGCGGTGTACAAGATCGAGCCGACCACGAAGACGAACGCCGTCGTCCTCAAGGAGGTCCGGCGGACCCTGGCACGGCTGCTCGCCCGGGGACGTGGCGCCGACGACGCCCTCGGCGCCCAGGCGGTCGCGTTGGGGCTGGCCGGTGCGGCCAGCGCACACAAGGTCCTGCTCGACATCCTCGAGGATCGCAAGCGCGGGGCCTCGTTGCGCGGGCATTGCGCGCTGGCGCTTGCGCAGATCGGGTGCAACACGCTCGAGGTGCGTGCGGCGCTGCACAAGGCGGCAGCCGAGCGCGTCTCCCCCCAGGTGCATCTGCAGGCCGTGCGTGCTCTGGCCGTCCTGGCCGTACCGGAAGCGGCCACTCGTCTCGTGGCCCAGCTCGAGCGCACGCGCTCACGCCATGCCGTGGCCGTCGTCGCCAGTGCGCTCGGCCGTCTCGGGGATCCGGAGGCCACGGCCATGCTCGTGAAGTTCGCCGGCGATCGCGTGGAAGGCTTGAACGTCCGCATCATGAGCGTCGTCGCGTTGGGCTTGATCTACGACCCCGAGCCGCGACCCTCGCGCGTGCGACTGACCATGCATGCGAACTACCCGGCGCGCACGCCGGCGCTCACGCAGGTCTTCCACATCCAGTAGCCCGGACGTGGCAACTGCGTTCCCGATCTGCGCGCATGCAGGCAAGTGCGTTGCCGCTATGCGTGCGGATGCGCGCAACTGGTATCCGGGATGCCGGGGCGGAGTGCCTCGGTTGTCTGCCGGCCGTGATTTCGAGGGGATCGCGCCGCTGCGGAGGCGGTACATCGGGACGCCTTCGCAGCGCATCGTGCATGCCTGCGCCACGCATTCATCCTGGAGCGCTGCCCGTGCCCACAGCCTTCTCCGCCGGCGTCGCCTGCTGCATGTCGCTCCTCTTGATGGCGGCGTGCGGAGGCCCGCCGCCGGATCGAGTTGCGGCGGTCCAGGCGGAGGATGGATGCGCAGGTGCTACCTCCTCGTGGCGGGCCCAGCTTGCGGGAAGCCCTGGTCTGGCAACGGACACGATGCAGCCCCGCTTGTTCAGCACCAAGCGGGAGTTCAAGCCGGCGTCGTGCCCCGAGGCCTGCCTCGTGGAGGCGGGGGGGGAGGCCGCGTTCCGATCCATGGGAGAGCTGTTCTGCCGGTTCGGCGCACTGGACTTCGGACGGGACCGCGTGGCGGATGGGACCACGAACGATGTGTCCGACGCCCTGCGCGCGCACTGGCGTGCCTTGCGTACGGCCTTCGAGGAGGCCCGCGGGGGCGGACGCCCGGTGCGCGCCCTCCTGAAGCACTACCCGCGGCCGGACATGCCGGGCACGGTCGTGACGATCCAGGTCACCGTCTACACGCTGCCGGATCTCTACCTCGATCGCTTCCTCGAGCAGACCCACAGGGATCCCGAAGCCGCCATCGAGGGCGTGCTCGTGCGCCTGAGCAAGACCTACCGGCTCGGCGGTTCCGCGCCACGGCTCATCGAGGCCTGGGCGGAAACCGCCGGCGGGTTCCGAGGGGGCGGCTCGCGGCTCGACTACGCGGCCGCGCTCGGTGAGCCGGCCCTCCGCGCCGATGACGAACGGGAATCGCACTTTG
>JARGNS010000077.1 GCA_029213105.1 Planctomycetota bacterium | reverse complement strand
TGGCTCCCTACACCGCGTTGGCAAACACCCGAGGGTGCTCGTCCCGCGCGACAACCTCCCTGTCCGCGGGGCGCCGAAGCTACCGGGAAAGGGGAATCCCAAGCACGAAAAATGTCCGGAACAGGCGCCCCATAGGCCGCTGTTCGCATGTCCCTCTATCGACCGGCGCAGGTGTCGTACCCAAGCCGCGCGTGAAGGCGGCGGGGTTTGCGCTTCGTCAGCGAGACACCTGCCTGACGGACGCCCGCCGCAGCACACCCATCGCCTCGATGAGCACGGCGGCCGGTGTGACATTGCTGGCAATGGCCGCGTCGAGCCGCCCCCAGGCGCGGATCAACTCGAGAGCCGCCTCGCACCCGACGGAGGCGGGCAGCTCGCTCTCGCGCCCCGCCGCACACTCGCGCGCCTCGACGGTGAGGATGCGCAGGACATCCGAGAGCAGCGCTCGGACGTGCTGGCGCTTCGTGTTCGTCTCCACCGTGTCGGCCTCGGCGCACGCGGCGGCCAACTGCTCCAATCGCGCCAGCGCACCTTCCGACGCGTGACCGACTCCGGGCTGGCGATCCTGGGCCGCGTCGATCATCACGGTGGCCAGGCCGTGAAGGTCATGCTCCGCAAACCGGCGCGCGCGCTCGAGCGAACCACCCGCCGCGCGCACGCTGCGTCGCACGGCACCCGCCTCGTAGCCGTCGGCCTGCAGACGCTGCACGAGGACCTCCGCCGTAAGCGGCGGGAAACGCACGCGGCGACAGCGACTGAGCACCGTGTCGGGCAAGCGCTCGGCGCGTGTGGTCACCAGCAAGAAGACCGTGCCGGGCGGCGGCTCCTCGAGGGACTTCAGGTAGCGCGCGATGCCCGCCGCCTCCATCGCCTCGGCCGGGTCGACCAGGAACACCTGGTGCTCCCCCTCCAGGGGCGTGCTGTGGGCACGCTCCAGGACGGGCGTGAGCGCGGCCACCGAGATGACGGTGGCCTTGTCCTTGCGCAGCTCGTGCAGGTCGGGGTGGGTGCCCGCCAGGGCCAAACGCATCGCCCTTGCGTCCCCCGGGCCAGGCGGCGTCGCCGCCAGGATCCCGGCCGCGAACGCCCGGGCCGCTTCGTGCAGGGCGGCGCCAGCGGCGCCCTCGAACAGGTAGCTCGGCGAGAGCCGCTGGCTGGCCAGCGTGCGCAGCAGCATGCGTCCGACCCGGCCGTAGGCTTCGAGCGGATGGGGCTCGTCAGTCGAGGAGGTCACGGACGACCTCCCAGATGCGCGCCGCCACCTCCTCGATGCTGCCCTCCGCGTCCACGCGGCGGCACACCGTGGGCCGCGCGGCGAACACCTCCCGGAAGCGCTGCCCCACACGGCGCCGGTACGCGTCGCCACGGGACTCCAGGCGGTCGCGGTCCTCCCCCACACGCTTGTCGGAGACGACAGACGGCATGTCGAGGAGCACGGCGCGATCGGGTTCCACGCCTGCCGTGGCCAGCTCCGAGCTCAGCCGCAGGGCCTCCTCGCCGGCACCACGGCCCACGCCCTCGTAGGCGCCCTGGTAGGCCGTCGTCGCGTAGTGCCAGCGCTCGCACACGACGATCGTGCCGCGCGCCAGGGCGGGCCGGATGACCTCCTCCACGAGCTGCGCACGGGACGCCTGGTAGAGGAAGACCTCCGCCATGGGCGCCAGGTCCCCGAGCCCCGGATCCAGGAGCAGGGCCCGTACGCGCTCGCCCAGGACGGTGCCGCCCGGCTCCCGGGTGTGGAGGACGTCGCGACCCGCAGCGCGGAGGCCCTCGGCCAGCCGCGTGGCCTGCGTGCTCTTGCCGCAGCCGTCCAGCCCATCGAGAACGAAGAAGAGGCCCGGGCGGGCAGCCGGGTCGGCCGAGGCGTCGGGGTCGTCCGTGTGCCGAGGATCCATGCGCGGAGGATAGGCCGGGCCGGTGACGCGCCGCGGTCAGATCCGGGCGAGCAACCCATCCACGAGTTGCTCGACGCCTGCGTCGGTCGAGCGCAGCTGGCGCATCTCCTGGATCGCCCGGCTCACGCTGCTGTGGCTGCGCAGGCCGAAGACCTTGCCCAGCTCCGCGAGCGGGAGGGCGCAGGCGCGATAGACGAGATACATGGCGACGCGGCGCGGGAACTGCGCCGTGCGGACCTTCGTCGGGCGATCGAAGAGCGTGCGGGCGACGTCGAAGTGATTCGACACGGCCTCCTTCACGCGTCGGATGACCTCCTCGCGCGCCGTGGCCGCCACGGACGGCGCCAGCTCGGGCAGCCACTCCAGGGCAAGCGGCGCCCCACTCTCGGCGGAGACGGCGGCCCAGCGCTCGAGCAGCGCCACGGCGCCGCGCACGGACGAGGTCCGATCGAGAATCGCCTCGCGGACGTCGCCCGGGGCACGGCAGCCCATGCGCATGGAGCGCTCCGTCAGGATGTCGTCGAGCAACAGGCGATCGGCCACGGGCACGTTGAGGACGATGCCGCCCCGGATGCGGGAACGCAGCCGCTCGGAGAAGCCGTCCAGCTCCCCCGGATGACGGTTGCCCGCCAACACGAAACGCGTATCGCCGCCTGCGCAGGCCTCATGCAGTCGAACGAGGGCCTCTTGCGTCGCAGGACGCGCGGCCAACTCGTCGACATCGTCGATGAGCACGAGGCGCCGCGACGTCAGATCGACCTCGAACGCGCGTACCGCATCGACCTCGCGGGCGCGCAGGGCGTTCACGTAGCGCTGGGTAAAGCGCCGCGCGGAGAGGTACAGCGCGGCGCCGGGGCGCCGACGCGCGCAATCCGCTTCGAGGCCCCGCAGCAGGTGGGTCTTGCCAGCGCCGCAGCCCCCGTACAGGTAGAAGAGACCGGCCCCGCGGGGCGCCCCCCCTTCGAGCAGTTGCCGGAGGATCATCAGCGGGAAACGCCCGCCGGCGCCGGCCACGAAGGACTCGAGCGTCGCAGCCACACCGCGGCGTTCGAGCAGTTCGTCCCAGTCCTGGGGACGCGCCGGGAAGCGCTCGCGCACCAGGCGTCGACGCTCCTGTTCGGCCGACACTTCGAGGCGGACCTCGACCCCCTCGCCGAGGACCTCGTCGCAGGCGTCCTGCAGCTCCTCCGCGTACGTGTACTGCAGCCAGGTGCAGTGCACGTCGTTGGGGACGGCCAGCGTGACCGCCTCTGCGCTCACGTCGACGACGGCGGTGTCACGGAACCAGAGCTGGAAGCGCTGTCTTCCGACGCGCTGCTGCAGCTCCTCCCGGAGTCCGTCTTCGATGTCGCGATACACGCTGTTCACTTGTCCCCGCCCGCGGTCTGAGCTTGCTGCTTCAGCATATGCGCAGATGCATCGCGGGGGGAGAGACGCAGGGCCGCCAGGGCCTGGGTCATGGCGCCGGCCGCATCGCCGCGCTCGAGCAGGAGGTTTCCGAGGAGCAGGTGATCCTTCACCACGCCGGCCTCGACCTTCGCCTCTTCGGGCACGAGACGCCCGATGGCGACCTGGACGCGACGTTCGCGCACGACCTCATCCATGCGACCCAGCTCCATCAGGGCCTCGGCATAGTGCCGGTGGAGCTCGAGGTCGGGCGCCTCGCGACGGGCAACGTTCGCCCCATACGGAGAGATATCCACCATCTCTTCACACAGGGCCGCCACCTTGGCATGGTCCTTCTTGCTGCGGTACCACGTCTTGAGTTCCTTGCGGACGCCGTAGTGCTCGGCGGCGATGGACGCGTAGGCCTCGAGCTGCGCCATGGCCTTGTCCATGGCGCCCTCGCCGCGGTACAGCTTGGCCAGCTGCAGGTACGGGCTATCGCGCCCGATGCTGCGGGGGAAGCAGCGCTTGGCGCCCTCGAGGTGCTCCACGGCCTTGGCCGTGTCGGTGCCGGCGCGCAGGGCACGCTCCGCGAGGAAGAGGCGCACACGCTGGTCGTCGTGCCCCCCCGCCAAGAAGGACTCGTAGAGTTCCTCGGCCAGATCGGCGCGCCGGTTCATCTCGGCCATGCGGCCCTTGAGCAGGACGACCTCCGGATGATCCGGGTCGAGGGCCTGGGCCTTGTTCAGGGCGTCACCGGCGTCGATCTGCTGTCCCCGTTGCACGTGCCCCCAGGCGAGGCGGATCTGCGCCTCGACGTCCTTGGGGTCCTTGGCCAGGCGCGCACGGAACCCGTCCATGCTGGTCTTGTCCCACGTGGGGACCATGCGGTAGGTGCCGACGATGCCCTCGACGAACTTCTCGAACTGCTTGTCGTAGGTGGCCAGTTCGAGACCGAGCACATCCTTGAACACCTGGGCGGTGGTGCGGTCCTTCGCGAACGCCCGCAACATCTCCGGGATCACGTCGAAGCCGCGGTCCTGCATCAGGTGCTCGGAGATCAGCCCCCCCTGGAAGTAGGCGAAGAGGATGTCGGGCCCACGGAAGGCCTGGTTGATCTTCCCCATCTTCAGCAGCCGGCCGTTGCGCCAGCGATCGTAGAGCTCCTTCTCCATGTCGCGGCCCCAGCGCGAGCGGCGCTGCTTCTCCTCGAAGACGGAGAGTCCCTCCGTGAGCCAGCGGGGCACCTGCCCCTTGGAGAGCTGCAAGGTGACGACGTGGGCGAACTCATGCCACGACGTGCGCGACCAGGAGAACTGCCCCATCGGCTTCGCGGTCGGGCCGAGCAGGGTGATCGTGTTGCCGAAACACACGCCGAGGGCCGGGAGTCCGGGCGAGCCCACACTGCGCACCGAAAAGTCATCGGAGCGATTGAACGCATCGGCGTGGGTGGGCGACTCGACCTCGAAGCCGTACTTCTTGGTGAGTGTGTCGTAGGACTCCTCGAGCAGGTCCGGGAGGTAGTGCTTCATCACATGCCACTCGGCCAGCGGCATGCGAATGCGGAAGTGCTCGGTCTCGAGGACCTTGAACTTCGGCATCCATTTGGAGAGCACCTCGATCCAGTTGTCGCGGCGTACGTCGCGGTACTGCTTGGCCTTCACGACCCCGAGCTTGAACTGCTTCAAGGCGTCGTCGGTCTGGCCGCGGTTCATGAGGCCCTCGCCCAGCGTGACGTAGGCGTAGCGATTGCTCGGTTCGACCTCGATCGCCTTGCGGGCAAACTCGATGGCGACGTCGTATCGCCGCTGTCGCTCGCCGACCAGGTCGGCCACGGTCAGGTACAGCGTGCCGTAGGACGGGTCCTCGTCGAGCAGCGCCTTGCGGATGGCCTCGTACTCGTCCTTCTCCCCGCGGATCCAGTGCAGGGCCGCCTGCACGGCGCGGGCACCCTTGGCGCGCGGGTTGACCTTCATCGCACGGGCCAATGCCTTCTCGGCACGCTTGTAGTCCCCGTTGCCCACGTGGATCGACGCCTTGAGCTCGAGCGCTTCAACCAGGTTGGGGTTGGTCTCGAGCGCACGGTCGAGGTCCTTGAGCGCCTGGCTCTGCCGGTAGAAGAGCAGCGAGGAGTTCGCACGCCCCACGCGGGCCTCGGCGACTTCGGTGTTCACCTTCAGGATCTGATCGAAGAACTTGTTGGCGAGCGACTGGCTGCGCGCGCCGCGGTCGGCCTGATAGACCAGCGCCAGCTGCAGCTTGGCATCGAGATCGTCCTCATGCTCCCGCAGGTGGCGGTCCAGCAACTTCAGGGCATTGGGGATCATGTCATCGGCGGCGTTGGGCGAGAGCCAGGTGGCGCGTACCGCGGCGAAGGCGACAAACGGGGCCTCGAGCGGTTGGATGTCGTTGCCGTTGTAGTACGCGACGACCTGGTCGTACTCGGCGAGCGCCTCCTTGCGACGCCCGGAGGACTCGAATCCGCGCGCCAACCAGGTACGGGCCACTACATCGCCCGGGTTGACCTTCAGGCTCGCACGGGCAGCCGTGGAGAGGACCTCGTACTGCCCGGTCGCATGCAGGCACTTCAGGCGCACGGCCTCGATGCCGCGGTGCTCGGGAAAGGGGGCTGCGGCGGCCGTCGTGGCCGTCAGCGCCTGCTCGTACTGCCCCGTGCGCTCCAGGACGCGCCCGGTCAGGTAGGCCGGCAGGGGGCTCTTGGGGTCGTACTTGGCCACCCGCTTCATGCGGGCGAGCACCTCGTCGTGGTTGCCGCTGCGGAAGGCCTTCCAGCCCTTGTCGGTGTTGTACTCGAGGGCCTCGAGACGCTCTTCCTCTTCGGCCGAGAGCGGCTCGTCCTCGGCCGCGGTGTGGCGCAGGGGGCCTCCCGGCAGCAGGGCCGCGGCCCCGAGCAGGGCGAGGGCAAAGAAGACCGGCGAGGTCGAGGCGAGGCGGGCAAGTCGGCGCATGGCGGTTTCCGGACGGGGGGCTGCGTGATTCTACCCCCGCATCGAACCCTCGGGGCCGCCGGTGGATTCGGAGAGGATCGTCTGCGGCAGCAGGGCGCCGCCGTCGTTCGTATGCTCATCCGCATGCGTCTCCTGCCCCTCCTCGCCCTGGCCCTCCTGCTGCTCGGCCGCCCTGCGTCGGCCGAGGAGCCGCAGCCGCCGCCCCGCCCCGCCGCCATCGACGGGGCCATCGAGCGCGGCGTGGCCTGGCTGCTGGAGGAGCAGAAGCCCCCGGGCCATTACGGCGACGCCGGCAAGACGGCGCTCGCCGCCTTCGCGCTGCTGCACGCCGGGGTGCGGGAGGATCAGCCCGACCGCGAGGGCAAGCGCCTGGCCAAGGCCCTGCGCTGGCTGGATCGCTCGGGACCGGGGCGCAGCAAGGGCAAGCGCCTGGAGCCGAAGGTCCAGACCTACGACCTCGCGGTCTACCTCATGCTCCTGCGGCTGCGGGGCCGCAGCGTGGACCGCGAACGCATGCAGCGCCTCGCCGAGATCCTCTGGAAGCGCCAGGCCGCCAACGGGCAGTGGTGGTACGACGGCAAGGGCGCACCGCACATCGACACAGGCGACAACAGCAACACCCAGTTCGCCATGCTGGCCCTCGGCCACGCCCAGGCCGCCGGCCTCACCGTGCCTCGCACGACCTGGCTGCGCGCCCAGCGCTGGTGGATCGGTTCGGCGGGCAAGGACGGCGGCTTCGGCTACGCCTCGGGGGGCTCGCCGAAGTCCGCCTCCACGGGCAGCATGACGGCGGCCGGCATCGCATGCCTCGCCCTGGCCAACGCGGCCCTGCCCGTCGACCCCCGGCCCGCCGGTCCCTCCCAGGCGCCCACGCGCGCCGACGAGGTGCTCGCCAAGGCCCTTGCCTACCTGACCAAGCACTTCTCCGTGACGCGCAATCACGGGCCGTCCATCGATCGCAAGAACCAGCGTCAGCGCAAGACGGGCCGTGGCTGGCTGCACTACTACCTGTGGTCTGTCGAGCGCGCCCTGGTGCTGGCCGAGAAGCCGACGCTCGGGGAGCACCACTGGTACGCGCAGGGGGCCCATCGGCTGCTGGCCACCCAGGCCAAGGATGGCTCGTGGCGTCAGGAAGCCCCGCTGTACGCCACGGCCTTCGCGCTACTGTTTCTCACCCGCGCCGCCGACCCACCGCGCGTCTTCACGCCCAGCTCCGGTGCGAAGCGGCGCCCCGTCCTGCCCACCGGGCCCGTCACGGGTGAAGCGCCGAAGCCGACACCCGAGCGCCCCGATCCGGCGGCGCCGCCGGCCGCCGACGTCCCCGACAGCCTCCCCGCCGGCAGTCCGGCGACCTGGCTCACGGAGGCCCTGCCCGTCGGGGAGCTGTCCCGTCGCTGTCGGCTGTTCGGCGTCGCCTCGCTGCCCCCCCTCGTCCGTGCGCTCGACGCCAAGGACCCCGTGATCCGCCGACGCGCCTGGGAGGCCCTCGGCGAGTTGCTGCCGGCGGATCGCATCCGAGGCGCCGATCGCCATCCCCTGGCGCGCGGGCGACTCGCGCTCTGGCTGCGCCTGCACGGGCCCGACCTCGTCGTGCAAGTGGGTCGCTTTGCCGAGCCGTCGGGACACCGGCGGAAGTAGCGCGGCGCGCATCCGAGCGTGCCCCCCGCGCGCTGGTGCGGGACGGGCTGACCACGACCACGACCGCCGCCGCGCTTGGCACCCCGCCTCGACCGGCGCATGCGGGCGCCGCGAGTACCCTTGCCGCTTCATGCGCCGCCTCGTCCCCGTCCTGCTGATCGCGCTGGTGCTCGCGCTGAGCCTCTGGCTCGCGAGCCACGAGCCGCCCGCAGACCACCTGGACGTCCAGGAACCCACGGAGCCCCAGCAGGTCGAGCCGACCCTGTCGGGCAGCGGCATGCAGCCCGGTCCCCCCCGGCCAGCCGGGGGCCTACCGCCCCTCGAGGACGCTGCGGCGGCACCCGAGGCAGGCCGGCCTCCGCCCGAAGAGCCCGGCGCGCCCGCGATCCCCGCACGCATCGGGATCCTCTTCAGCGCAGGCCGTAGCAAGCCGCGCCCCCTGCTGGAGTCGATGTTCTCCAGCGAGTGGGTCAAGGACCTGGGGCCCGCGGTGGGCTACCCCGTACGCATCCGTGTGGGCCCCGGGGACAGGTGGCTGGAAGGCACCACCGACGCGCAGGGACAGTGCCGGCTGGGTCCGTTCCCGCTTGGCTCGCTACGGGCCGGCGACCGGCGCCATGGGAACCTGCTCACCATTCGCGGTGGCGGCGGCGACTGGGCCATCACCCAGATGGACTTCGATCTCGACTTCATCCTGGCCAACGCGAGTACGCCCCAGCCCGACGTACCGGGCGACGCGCCGGTGGCCTGGGTGCCGGTCGGTTGGTCGGACTGGAAGGGCGTGCCGGTCAGCGGGCGTGTCATCGACGCGGCGGGCCGTCCCCTGGCCGACGTGCGTGTCTTCGACGGCACCTACGGCGTGGGGCGACGAACGGACAGGGCGGGGCGCTTCAGCCTGCGCTGCCCCCCCGGTGAGATCGCCCTGTTCGTCGACAGTTTCAGCAAGAGCCTGCGCATCCCTGCGAAGGGTCCGGGCTTCCGGTCCATCGAGCTGCATCGATCGGTCCTGCCCGCCCACGGCGTGGAGGGACTCACCCTGCGGGTGCCCGCGGGCCACAGTCTACGGGCGCGGGTCCTGCTCGCGGACGGCCAGCCCGCCCCCCACGACGTCGATGTCCACGTGCAGCATCTGCGGGCGCAGAAGCAAGAGGTCGTCGCGACCTGGTCGGGCGACGTCCTGGAGCTCGTAGGGCTGGTGCCCGGCGAGCGCTACGCCTTGGCGTTGCGCGCGGGACACCCGTTCGGGAACATGCCCTTGGGGACTCCCATCGAGGCCACGCCCGGCACAACGATTATCGATCTCCGCATCGCCAAGCGGCTGCTGCGCGTCGGCCTGGTCGACGCCACGACCGGGGAGCCCATCGCCGGCACGACGGAGATCCTGGGTACGGGCCGCGAGCCGGGGACCGAACTCCGCGTGAAGGGCTGGGCCTGGGGCTACAGCCCGGCCGAGCAGGTCTACGTGATGGAGGACGCACCGGCCGAACAGGTAGCCGAGCTGCGCTTGCACGCGGTGCCACGGGGGGGCGCCCTACGCGTGCGGTGCCTGGGGCCCGGGGGCAAGGTCGTGCGGGAGGTGCCGCTCCAGGTGAGCTTCGCCGGCATGGCGCTCGCCCCCCACTGGGAGGAGCGCGACGGCTACGCCGTGACGCAGGGGCTCGGGCCGGGCTCCTACAGGATCGGGTTCGACTCCCCGAGCGCAAGCCGCTCCACCTACAGCAGCAAGCCGCGCCTCGGGGTCCCGGGCACGGGCACCGGCCGTTACCTCCTCGGCGTCACGCGCACGATCGAGATCCCGCTCTCGACCTTCGTCCTGCGGTCGGAGGCGCACTCCAGTTCGACATCGAGATCGAGGATCGCTCGAAGCAAGGCTCGATCCTGTACCAACCGTCGCTCACCAGCGCATCGGGCCAGGACGTCCCCTACGACAGCTTCCGTGGTCGCTACCGGGCCAACTACTTCGACGTGGCCACGGAATCGAGCGTGATTCCCGCCGGGACGTACCGCCTCCGGTTGTCCGGCTCGTGGCACCAGACCATCGAGCGCGAGGTGACGATCGTGCCCGGGCGTCTGACTCCCGTGCGCCTCTTGGTGCGGGCCAAGGACTGAGCGCAACCGACGGTGTCCGCAGCCGAGGGCAACCCCGCTGAACTCGCGCACGCGCAGGCACCAGGGCGTCCCTAGTCGGGCACGGCCCAGGCGCGCACGTGGCCCTCGGCGTCGACCTCGATGGTGATCAGGTGCGGCCGGCAGCAGACGGGACAGTCCTCCCCGTACTGCTGCCGCGCCCCCTGGGTCAGGTCGACGGGGATCACGATGCCCTCGCCGCACGCGTCGCAGACATACTCGGCCTCGTCCTGCATGGGCGTATCGTACGGCGCGCGCGGCGCCAGGACGCGGGGCGCCCGGCCCGGGCCGCGAACAGGGCACCGGCACCCGTGGGGGGCGCTTCGGCCCCCACGCGGGGGCTCGCCCTCTCTCGTGTAGCGTGTCGGCGGAAGGAGCGGAAGCGCACCCGATGGTAGACCTGCATGACATGCCCGGCGTGGAGCGCTTGCGGCGCGAGCTGCGGCTCGACCCCATCCATCTGAAGCGGTTGCGGCGCGCGTTCTACAAGCAGGGCCGGGACAAGCACGAGGCCCTCGCGACGCTGCCCGACGCCGTGCGGGAGCGCGTGGGCGCGGAACTTCGCTTCCATCACCTCGATCTCGTCTCACGGCACGACTCGCAGATCGATGGCGCCGCGAAACTCGT
>JARGNS010000076.1:8952-10917 GCA_029213105.1 Planctomycetota bacterium | reverse complement strand
CAGGCATGTCCATCGCGAGTCGGGCCTACATCCACTTCGGGCAGTACTTCGTGGCGTTCGAGTGGAACCTGCTGCCGATCTTCGGCCACCAGGGCTCCATCGAGGGCGTGGTGTTCCTGCTGCTGCCCTGGGTGATCTGGATCGCGCTCTCCGTCGGCCAGGAGGTGCGTTTCTTCCGCACCGCCGTACTCGAGGAGATGGGGCAGGACTACGTCCGCACGGCCGCAGCCAAGGGGCTCGGGACCGGGCGCATCCTCTTCAAGCACATCCTCAAGAACGCGAGGATCCCGGTGATCACGCGGCTCGTGATCAGCATCCCGTTCCTCTTCGTCGGCTCGCTGTTGCTCGAGAAGTTCTTCGGGATCCCCGGGCTGGGTGACATGTCGTACACGGCCATCACCGAGCAGGACTTCCCGGTCATCAAGGCGATGACGTTCTTCAGCGCGATCGCGTACATCATCTTCAATCTGATCAGCGACATCCTCTATGCCGTCGTCGATCCCCGCGTGAGGCTGCGATGAGCGACGCCTCGGCCAACGTCTACCGCGCTTCCTGGCTGGCCTGGCCCGCGCGCCTGGTCTGCTGGCCCCTGGCCGCGATGTACGTGCTGTGCGGCGTGCTCTGGCGCGTGCTGGCCCTGCCCTTCGTCGCGCTGTTCGAGGGCGATGCGGCCGAGAGCGGCATGGAACTCGGCATCCGCCTGCTGCACGACTTCGCCGTCGGCGGCATCCAGTACCTGGGCTTCCAGCACGACGAGCTGCCGGCGCTGAGCGGGCGTACGCGCAAGGAAGGCGAGACCCACGGCCCGTGGTGGGAAGCCAAGCGGCGGCTTCTCAAGAGTCACGTCGCCATGGTCAGCGTCATCGTGTTCGTGGCGTACCTGTACGTCGGCCTCGGGGCCCAGGTCGGGTGGATCGCGCCGAACTTCAAGGACGGTCAGAAGGAGGCGGAGTTCCTGCACCCGTTCTCCTACGCGCCCGCCGATGGCGAGGGCCACGAGCGCCTCTACGTGCTGGGGTCCGATCAGCTGGGGCGCGACGTCCTCGACCTGGCGCTGCGCGGCACGACCACCGCGCTCTGGATCGGGCTCTTCGCCGCCACGATCTCCAGCATCCTCGGCATGTTTCTCGGATCGCTTGCCGGCTACTTCGGCGGCTGGGTGGACGATGTCATCGTCTGGGCCTACACGACGCTGTCGGCCATTCCCTACCTGCTCCTGCTGATCGCCATCAGCTATGTGTTCAAGAGCAATCCATCGATCTCGGAGTGGTACACGGGCACGTTCCTCTACAAGTCCTGGGACGTCTCGCCCGGACTGTTCCGCATCATCGTGATCATCGGATTGACGAGTTGGGTCGGGACGTGTCGCATCGTGCGCGCGGAGTTCATCAAGCACCGCGACCGGGACTACGTGCTCGCCGCGCGCTCCCTGGGCTTCAGCACGCCGCGCATCATCTTCCGCCACATCCTGCCGAACGTGTTCCACCTGGTGTTGATCACGTTCTCGCTGCTGTTCATCGGTGCGATCAAGTTCGAGGTCATCCTGAGCTTCCTCGGTCTTGGGCTCGAGCCGGCCGAGGCTTCCTGGGGCAACATGATCAGCAAGGGCGCGGGCGAGTTGCTGCGCGCGGACACGGTCTGGTGGCAGATCACGACCGCCACCGTGGCCCTGTTCGGCATCGTGCTCGCCATCAACCTGCTGAGCGATGCCCTGCGGGACGCGCTGGATCCGCGCCTGCGCAAGTAGCGCCTGTGCGGGCCCCGCACGGGGACTACTGCGTCTTGAGACGCAGGCGGTTCACGAACTCACCCGGCGTGCGGTAGCCGGCGAACTCGTCGATCGCGCGCCCGTTCGCATCCAGTACGACGAATGCGGGATAGCCGGCCACCGAGTAGCGCTTGGCGAGGGCGTTGCCCTCGGCGCCATCGGCGTCGTAGCGCACGGACACGAAGCGCTGGAGTTCA
>JARGNS010000076.1:8428-8942 GCA_029213105.1 Planctomycetota bacterium | reverse complement strand
CTCGCCGTCCCCACGCTTGCACCAGCCTCACCAGCTGGTCCAGAAGTACATGAGGATGGGGCGGCCGGTCTGGCGCGCCTCGGCGCTGACCTGGGCGAACGGGACGCCGGCGCGCAGGGCGCCCTGGCTCCCCGACGGCGTCGCCGTCGTCGCACGAGGACCGTTGCCCTGTGTCCCCGCGCCGCTGCCGGGACTGCAGCCCAGCGAGACGAAGAGCAGGGCCGCGAGCGTCAGGCCTGCCAGACCATGGGCCGCGGAAGCAGGGCCTGCGGGAACTGGGGCTGCGCGAGAAGGACGCGGTGTCATGCGGAGAGGCTACCGCACGGTGAAGGCCGCCGCGCCGCTCTTCGCGCCGTCGAGTTCCACCACCACGTCGGCAGGGCCGGCTTCGGCAGAGAAGGGGACCAGCGCGCGGACGCCGCCCGGAATCGGGAAGACGAACCACGCGCGCTGCGTGCCGAAGGTCACTCGCGGCAAGCCCCGCGCCAGGGCTGTCGGCGAGCCCCCTGCGGAG
>JARGNS010000076.1:0-8418 GCA_029213105.1 Planctomycetota bacterium | reverse complement strand
GGCCGCCGAGGTCATGCAGGTCCGTGCCGAGGATGTCGATGGCCTCGCCCGGCGCGCCGCTCGTCGGGTTCAGGCGGTCGAGGACGGGCTCGCCGCGCCGGGCAAGCTCGAAGGGCAGCCCCTCGGAGGTGCGATCGCCGAGTCGGACGGTGATGTCGCCATCGGCCTCGGAGGGCACGATGACGATCAGCGCGTCGCGCTCCCGGCCGAACAGCGTCGCCGGCTTCCGGCCAAAGCGCACGTGCGGAGCCTCGCCGATCACGAACAGGTCGTCGCCCGTGATCCGGACGAGGCTGCCCGCCGAGGCGGCTGCCGGGGACACGTCGCGCAGGGTGGGGGCGTCGAGGCGGCCGGCGATCTCCGTCTGGACGCCGTTGCTGGCCACGCCGTCCACCGTGACGATCACCAGCCCGCTGAGCGCGTCGGCGGGAACCTCGGCGAACACCAGCTTGCCCAACGCCAGCACGCGGCGTGCGGCGACGCCCCCGAAGGTGACCCCGACGTCGTCGCCTCCGCTGCCGAGATCCTCGCCGCGCAGGACGGCCAGCACGCCCGGTACGGCCGGGTCGGGCTGCACCGAGGTCAGCGTCGGTGTCGGGCGCTCGACGACCGTGAAGGGCACGGCCGCGCTCGTGGCCCGATCGCGCGCGAGCACGACGTCCACACGGCCCAGGGGCGCGCGCTCCGGCACGACCGTGAGGACGAAGTGCGGCAGGGCGAGGAGCACGCGCGCGTCGAGGTCATCGAAGCGGACGGTCGTCGTCTCGTCGCGGGCGGCGAGGTCGCTGCCACGCAGGCCGACGAGGGAGCCGACACGTCCGCGCTCGGGCCAGGTGCCGTCGAGGACCGGGTCCGCGGGGGCGTCGGTGGCGGCGTCATCGGCGCGCTCGAGATGGAGGACGGCGTACGGCAGCGTGTCTCCGTCGCCGGTCGCCTGGTGTGCGCCCTCGTCGGCGAGGATGTCGTGGTCGGGGCGCCGCTGCAGGTCGTCGCGAATGCGGTCGAGGCCGGGCAGTGCCTCGGCGGGCAGGGCCTCGCTGAAGGTGCCGTCGGCACGTCCGTGCCAGCAGCGCGGACGCGGGCTGTCGTCCTCACCCTCCGGGAGCGTGTCCGTGGGGCGGGTCGGGCCCGGCACGGTGTCGAGCGGGATCTCGAGGACGTCGTTCACCCCGTCGAGATCGACGTCGGCGGTGATCACCACCGTCGTCGCGGTGAGGTTCGGCGTCACGGCGGGGGCCGGCGCGTCCGTGGGGGCAGCCGCGCCACCGCCGCAGGCGGTCAGGAGGAGGACGCTGGCGAGCGCGAGTGCGCTACAGATCGAACGCGTCGGACGATGCGGCATGGGCGCCTCCCCGGCAGGAACACCCCATGGTGGGCCCGTACGCAGCATCGGTCAACGGTCCTTCGGCTCCATCTTGTCGGGATCGTGGTCCTTCTCGAGCTTCAGGGCCATGGTGACCTCGGTGGTCAGGCCTGCGTTGAGGTAGCGCCGCTGGGCGCCGCGCTCGAAGCCGGGGGCCCGGGCGATGATCTCGACGATGCCCAGCGGGGCGTCGGTGAAGGTCACCTGGCCGCGCTCGTTGACGTCGCGCAGGTGCTCGCGTCCGCCGTAGACGTAGCCCGCACGGCTCTGGACCGGGCCATGGCCAGAGAACGAGGTCACGGTGATCTTGAGCGTGGTGGTCGTGGGCATCGTGCCGGGCGCGTAGACCCGCTCGTCCGAGGCCGTGATGCGCGGGTCGGGCCCCTCGGGCTGGTCCTGCTCCTCCGGGAACAGGGCGGGGACGCTCTCCTCGTCGCCCAGCACGTGCCACAGGCCCCACGCGAGGGCGAGGGTCAGCAGGCTCAGGACGACAAGGCGCATCGCCCCAGCCTACCGGCTCCGGGGGGCGCGGGCCCGATCGCGCCGGCGCCCCGGGAAAAGGCCGCACGGCGCAGCCGCTTCGCGTTCATGCTTGGCCCCATGAACGAGAGCGCGCCCGCATCCGTCGCCTTCGCCGGCGTGACGAAGCGCTTCGGCGATCTCACCGTCCTCGACGGGATCGATCTCGAGGTGCACGCGGGCGAGGTGCTCGCCCT
Organism: Planctomycetota bacterium; assembly: GCA_029213105.1. Lineage (GTDB taxonomy): Bacteria > Planctomycetota > PLA2 > PLA2 > JAEUHO01 > JAHEIK01. Next base: position 6,339 of record JARGNS010000076.1, on the reverse strand, counting down.
GCTGGGCCCGAGTGGGGGCGGCAAGTCGACGCTGCTGCGGCTCATCAACGGCCTTGAGATCCGCGACGGCGGCACGCTGCGCGTACTCGATCGCGACGTGCCCCTCGGTCCGCCCGCGGCGCTGCCGAGCGATCCCTGGTGGCGCGACCTGCGCCAGGAGATCGGGTTCGTATTCCAGGCGTTCCACCTCTATCCGCACAAGACGGCGCTGGAGAACGTGACGCTGGCGCCGGTCGCCGTGCGCGGTCGTGCGGTCGACGAAGTCGAGGTGGAAGGCCGTGCGCTGCTCGAGCGCGTGGGATTGGCGCACAAGGCCGATGCGATGCCGCGGCAGCTCTCGGGCGGCCAGCAGCAGCGCGTGGCCATCGCACGCGCCCTCGCGATGGACCCGCGCATCCTCTTGTTCGACGAGCCCACGTCGGCGCTCGATCCCGAGATGAGCGCCGAGGTGATCGAAGTGATGCGCGCGCTCGCCGCGCAGCACGACCGCACGCTGATTGTCGTGACCCACGAGTTCGGGTTCGCTCGCGAGGCCGCCGATCGCGTGGCCTTCCTCGAGCATGGCCGCATCCTGGAGGTCGGCCCGGCGCGTGAGGTGCTCGAGTCCCCGCAGCACGAGCGTGCGCGGGCGTTCTTCGAGCGGGTGCTCTGACGTGTCGGCCGACGCGCGGTTCCAGCGCAACGCGCTGCTGCTCTGGGGCGCCCAGTTCATCTCGGCCTCGGGCGATGCGCTCTTCATGCCGTGCCTCGCCTGGCTGGCCGGCCGTACGAGCGATGGCGAGGCCGGGGTCGGCTTCGCGGTGTTCTTCGCGTTCCTGCCGTATCTGCTGTTCGGTCCCCTGGCTGGCGCCTGGGTCGATCGTGGCCACCGCAGGCGGATCATGGTCGTCAGCGATCTGCTGCGCTCGGGGTTGCTTGTGGGGCTGCCCCTGCTGGCCGGCTGGTGGGGGGGCGTGGACTTCGCGCTGATCACGGCGGTCGGCTTCCTGCTTGCGACGTTCTCGACGCCGTTCACGCCCGCGCGCGACGCGCTGCTGCCGCTCTTGGTGGGCTCGCGGTCCCTGCCGCGCTGGAACGCGGTCATGCAGACCTCGGGGCAGTTCGCGATGATCGCGGGCCTTGCCCTCGGCGGTCTGTTGTTGAGTGGTGCAGGGGCCGGCGCGGACGAGACCGAGCGGGTCGTGTGGGTGCTGCAGATCGACGGCGGCACGTTCGTGCTCTCGGCCATCCTGCTCATGTTCATCGTGCTGCCCCCGGCGGCGGAGACGCCGCGCAAGCACCGGCCGCTGCTGCGGGAGGCCGCGGCCGGCCTCGCCTACGCGGGTCGCAATCGCATGGTGCTGGGGTTGCTCGTGCTCACCGCGCTGGACAACCTGGCGATCATGGGGCCCGCGATCGTGGGCGCGGCCCTCCTCGTGCGCGACGACTTCGGTCTGGGGCCGCAGCACTACGCCTGGTTCGAGGGCGCGATGGCGGTCGGCATGGTCCTGGGCTCGATCTGGCTCGCCACGGCCGGTCGACGCTGGTCGATGCGGCGGGTCGTGCTCTGGGGCATGGTGCTCGACGGCCTGACCTACCTGCCGTTCGTGTGGCTGCCGGACTACACGCTCTCGCTGCCGGTGATCGTGCTGCACGGCGTCTTCATTCCCTGGATCGTCGTCGGGCGTACGAGCCTGATCCAGACCCACGTGCCGGCCGAGCACCACGGCAAGATCTTCGCGCTCGTGAACATCACCGTCGTGGGCATGACCGCGGTCTCGGCGGCGGCGTCCGGCGTCATCGCCGCGGCGACGAGTGCGCGCGCCTTGTTTGGCATCGCCGGCGTCTTCGGCGCGCTCTGTGGCGTCGCCGGCTTCGCCCTCTGGCGCTTCCAGGAGCCGGCTAGGCGCTGAGGCGCTGCCCGCCGTCGAGGAGGGGGGCAGTGACCGTCTTCCCGAGGGCCGTGGCCAGCTCCCGCATGGTGAAGGGCTTCTCGAGGAGCAGGCGGCCCGTCTCCAGCGCCTGGCACAGCAGCTCGTCGTTGACGAAGTCGCCGGTGATGAACACGACGCGGTCGGCGAGCAGCGGGTTCTTCTCCTGCAACTCCCTGTGGAAATCCAGGCCCGTGGACCCGGGCATGCGGATGTCCACGATGAGGGCGTCGTACTTGTGGGACGTCACGAGACGCAGTGCCTCGGGGACGTTGCCCGCGCTGTCCACGCGCGCGCCCATGGCGCCGAGTTGTGCGACGAGGGTCTCGCGCACCGACGGCTCGTCGTCGACGACCAGCACGCGCTCCGGCACCGGGTACTCGGCTTCGGGTGTTCCGCTGGCCGTGGGCATGGCGCCGTGACCGGGTACGTGGCGGGGAAGGCGGATGCTGAAGCACGCGCCGCTGCCGGTGTCCGCGGCGAGGATGAGGTCGCCGCCGAGGCCCGTGCCCTTCGAGGAACCCTTCGTCGTGAAGAACGACTCGAAGATGCGCGTGCGCAGTTCCTGCGGCACGCCGGAGCCACTGTCGCTGACGGAGACCACCAGGCCACCCGTCTCTTCGACCACGCGGATGGTGAGGACGCGCGAGCCGCCCCAGCTCTCCAGGGCATGCAGTGCATTCTGGACCAGATTCACGAGCACCTGCTGCAGGGCGTGCTTGTCGGCCAGGACGCGCGGAATGATGTCGGGCACCTGCACGACGATCTCGACGCCGCTCATGCGCGCCTCGTAGGCAAACAGCTCGACCGTGGACTCGATCAGGTCCGTCACCTTGATCGACACGCGCTCCGGGTTGCGGCGGCGCGCGAAGTTCAGGAGGTTGCGGACGATGCGCGTGGCGCGCTGGGCCTGCTCGCGCATCTGCTGCACGGGCTTCTGGACCGGCTCGGGCATCTCCTGGCCGGCCAGCAGGTCGGCGTAGCCGATGAGGGCGGCCAGGGGGTTGTTGAGCTCGTGGGCCACGCCGGCGAGGGTCTGGCCGACGAGGGTCATCTTCTCGGCCTGCACGATGCGGTTGCGGGCGAGTTCCTCTTCCGTCACGTCCGTGAGGGTCACGAGCGTCCCGATGCGGCGGCCGCGGTCGAGCACGCAGATGGCCGTACACGCCAACTGCACGGGCGTCTCGCGATCGGGCTCGACGAAGGACGCGCGGAAGCGGCGCGAGACGCCGGGCGGTGTGTCCGCCAACTCGGCGAGGGTCAGGTCGCCCAGGCTGGGCTGCTCCTGCGCGTCGGCCTGCTCGTCGGCCTGCTCCAGGGCGCAGCCCTCCAAGGCGCGGCGCGCCGAGGGGTTGGCGAGCAGCACCTGCCCGTCGCGGCCGAGGAGCAAGACGCCCTCGCGCATCTGCCGGAGCAAGAGGGCCGTGCGGCGGTTCTCGTGGTCGCGGATCTTCTCCAGGCGACGGATGGCCTCGCTCGCACGGCGCGCGACGTCCACGAGAACGCCGATGCGGTCAGCGGGCAGCGCCGCGTGCTGGCCGTCCCCGAGGAAGAAGAGGCCTGCCGTGCGGCCGCCGATGCGGACCGGGATGTCCACGGCGGTGCGGAACTCGGGATCCACCTCGGCGTCTCGCACGCCGTTGGAGTGGCACTGGAGGCGGGCGATCACGTAGGACGACCCCGCGCGGCTGAGGCTCTCCTGGAGACGTACGCGGCGTCGCTCCACGTGTTCGACACCCAGGCGACTGGCTTCTTCCCAGATGGCGACGTCGTCGCCTTCCGACTCCAGCACGATGGCGCGTGCGGCGACGTCCGTGTGGCTGCGCAGGTGGCGCAGGACGGCCGAGGCGACGTCCTCGATCGAGCTGCTGTCGGCGAGGGCCTGCGTGAACGAGACCAGCTCGGCGGCGGTCGACTCGCGTTGCTTGAGCTCGTGATCCACGAGTCGGGCCATCTCGTCGTCGCGGGCCGTGCGGCGCATCGTGCCGAGCACCCACGTCGTCCGCAGGGCCATGAGGGCGGTCAGGCCGATCTGCACCCCGAGCAGCGCAGGCTGCAGGGTCCACCCGGCTTCGACGCTGAGGGCCGTGCCGACGGCGATCACCATCAGGCCGCCCAGGGTGGCGAGCACGGCGCTGCCGAGACGGGCGCCGACGACGGCCACCAGCACCGCGACGACGTAGCCGCTCACGAAGGGAATGCGCGCGTCGGCCCCGGGCAGGCTGCCGGTCACGAGGGCCGCGCCGAGGGCGCCGATGGCGAGCAGGTCCACGACGAGCATGCCCAAGCGCAACTCACGCGGTTGGAGCCGGGCGGGCACGATGAGGCCGAGTACGAACGTGGCGAGGAGCGCGAGGAACGCGCCGCGGACCATCGGATCCTCCGGCGGCAGGGCTGCGACGAGCCAGGTGGCCACGGCAGCGCCGAGGAGCGTGCCGGCACGGCCGAGCGTCTGTCGCAGCTGTTCGGTCATGTGCACGCGCGAGGGGTCCCAGGGCCCTTGCGATCCGGGCCCCTACCCGCTCGCCAGGCCCTATCGACGCCTGAGGCGGGCTGCTTTAGGGCTCCAGAGGCCTCTTGCGCTACAACGCAACCATGCAGAGTCCCGCCGTCGAGCCTTCCGGCCACCGTGATGCCGTCTTCGGCCTCGTCGAGCGCGAGGGAAGGCTCTTGTTGGTGTGCAACCCGCGCGTGATCGGCGGCCAGCGCCAGGACACCTGGGATCTGCCCGGGGGCGCGGTGCAGGGAGGCGAGAGCCTCGCGGCAGCGCTCGTACGCGAATGGCGCGAAGAAACAGGGCTCTCGGCCGACGTGCGCGACCTGCTGCTGGTCGTCGACGGTGAGAAGCGCACGGCCGAGGGTGCCCTGCTCTACACCTGGCGGGCGTTCACGTTCCGCGTGGCCAGCGAGGGGCCGCCGACGCCGGGGGCGGGCATCGTGGAGGCCTCCTGGGTCCCCTGGCGGGAGGCCCTCGGGCGGCTCGACGCGCCGTATCACGATCCGCTGCGGCAGCGGATCGAGGCCGCATGCGAGCCGGGGCGGCGTCCCGAGGGCACCCCCGCGGCGCGCTACAGCCGGCTGGTCTGGCGCGACGCCCCCCGGGGCCCTGACGCGCTCCCGGACCTGGGCCCGCGGCGCCTGCTCGTGATCGCCGCGGCCGCGGCGGTCGGGGACCGCGACCTGCTCGGGCGCGAGCTGGATGCGGCCGTGGCGGCCGGGGAGCGCCCGGCGCGCCTCGTGGAGACGCTGCTGCAGATCGTGCCGTATGCGGGCTATCCGCGGGCCATCACGGCCTTCGGGATCCTGCGGGCGCGGCTGCCCGAGGCGCCAGCGTCCCACGAGGCGGAGACCGACCGGGAGACCTCGGCGGCGCGCGGCCGCGCCGCATTCGAGGCCGTGTACGGCACGACCGCCGGTGCCGTCCAGCGCGGCCTGGCCGCGCTGGATCCGGTGCTGGCTCGCTGGACCCTCGAGCATGCCTACGGGCGCGTGCTCGCCCGGGAGGGCACCCTGAGCCTGCTCGAGCGGGAGTACCTGGGCGTGTCGATCCTCACGGCCCTGGGCGGCCTGGGCGACCCCCTGCTCGGCCACATGCGGGCCTGCGTGCGCTTGGGGAGCAGTCAGCAGGGGGTGGCGGCGGCGATTGCCTGTGTGCCCGCCTCCGTCGGCGAGGGGCGCCGCCACGAGGCCCGCGCGTTGCTCGCACGCCTGGACCCCTCGCCGCCCGCTTGAAGCGACCCGGGCGTCGGCGGCACACTGGGGGCATGAGCAAACTCCCCACCGTGTTCCTCGTCGCACTCTCTCTCGGGGCCCTTGCGCTGCTGCCCCCCTCGGCCCTGGCCAAGGAGAAGGAACCCAACTACGCGCAGAAGGTGACGGCGGGCCTGCGGCTCGGTGAGCCGCTGGTGGGGGAGATCGCGATCATCTTCCCGCTGCTCGTCGATGCCGCACCCGGGGACGCGGGCGTGTTGTCCCAGAACGATGCCGGGCTCGAATACAGCGAGCCCGACTTCCCGGGCAGCCGCTACGCCGTCGCCGTGACGAACCCGAGCGACAAGAAGGTCCTCGTCGTGGGCGGGACCGTGCTCACGGGGGGCAGCCGGGACCGCATGCTGCGCCACGACACGATCATCCAACCCCGCACGACCGTCGAGATGCGGGCGATCCCCGCGGCCAGTTCCTCCGACATCCGCAAGGAGCCGGTGCCGTTCGAGGCCGGCAAGCAGATCGCACCGGTGTATCTCCGCCGGACGGCCGACTTCGGTGGCTCGACCACCGGGGCCACGGCGTTCATCACGCGCAATCTCGAGTTCCGCAACGAAGGGGATGAGCGCCAGTCCCTCGCTGCGATCGGGGCCTCCTCGGTGCTGCAGGCCTACACCGCGGAGAGCCGCAAGAAGCTCGACGCGGCACTCTCCAACATGAAGCG
>JARGNS010000075.1 GCA_029213105.1 Planctomycetota bacterium | reverse complement strand
CGAGCACGCCCAGGAGGACGCCGGCGGCCAGCGGCACGAGGCCACGCGGGGGCAGCAGGCGGATGACGGGCGGCGCGCCCAGGGGGGCGCCCGCGAAGGCGGCCTCGCTGGCCGCGGGGCCGGTGGCGGCCGCCGCGGCGAGGCCGCGGCCCTCGGCGCGGGCCACACGGTCCAGCGCCCAGGCGGCGTCCGGGGGCGCCACGGGGGTGGCGCGGTGGCTGGCGCGCCACGCCAGCAGCAGGCCGCCGAGCAGCCCCAGGAGGAGCAGGAGGCTTACCGTCGCGGTGGTGGAGAGGGGGCCCCAGGTCGCCGGCCCGAGGGCGCGCCAGAGCAGCGCCGCTCCGGCGGCGGTCAACAACGCGAGCCCCACCCGCCACAGCACGACGCTGCGGCGGTCGCGGCGATTCACCCGTGCGGCCAGCGCCGCGGCGGCGTGGGCCCAGGAGACACCGGCGGGGGGGCGGGCGTCGGCCACGGGCCTACTTGCCGTCCTCGCGCTTGGCGTCCGCGTCCTTGCTCGGAGCGCCGGTGCTCCCCTCGAGGTCGGCCAGGGCCTCCTCGGTGAGCGCCGTCTTCGAGAAGACGAGGTCGACGTAGAAGGGTTCGCCCTTCGTGTGCTGGGGCAGGCGCGACCAGTTGTAGGCCAGGTGGCCGCCGATCACGCTCTGCAGGGCGACCTCGATGAGGGCGGCGGTGTCGGGGTAGGCCGACACGACGAAGCCGCGTGCCTCGGAGAGCAGCAGCTCGTCACCCGTCTCGCGATGCTCGACGCGCATGGAGCCGGTGAACTTGAAGCAGTCCTCGGGCAGGACGCCCTTGGTCTTCGGGTCGAGCATCCAGTCGGTGGCGCGCGCGAGGACGGTCTTGCCCTCCGCGTCCTTCCAGCGGACGTACATGTAGACGGCGTCGCCGCTGGCGAGGACCCACGGGACCTGCTCGAACGCTTCCTTCGGCTCGCGCTCCGGGTGGCTGGGCTTGCCCTGGGTGAAGCCGGCGGCGAGCAGGCCCTTGTAGAGCGCGGTCACGAGGCCGGAGAGGCTCGGGAAGGGCGGCTCCGCCCAGTCCTCGAGCGTGGCGTTGCCCAGGAGGTGCAGCAGGGTCTCGTGCCCGGCCTCGGGGTAGCGCGTCATCAGGTACTCGATCGGGTACGCGCGATCCTGCTCGCCGTTCAGCAGCCCGCGTGCGATGACGAGGCCTTCCTTGACCTTGATGCCGAAGCGCTGCGCCTCGGCCTTGTACTCCTTGCGCTGCTCCACGCTCAGGGGCTTCTCCGGCTCGGGCAGCGACGACTGGAACCCGGCGAAGTCGCCGCTCGCACGCAGGCCATCGAGGATGCGCGAGACGCGCACCTTCACGCGGCCTAGGTCCTGACGCACCTGGTACATCTCCGACTCGAGGTCGATCACGCCTTCGTAGACCTGCGTGTGGACCTCTTCGAGCTTCTCGATGAGCCAGTCGAGCTTCTTCTGCACGTCCTTGGTCGCGAGCGGGTCCGCGGGAGCCTCCGACGCCGCAGGCGCGACGGGCTCCGGGGCGGGGGCCTCGCGGGCCTGGAGCTCCCGCTCCACCCTGGCCAGCCGGGTCCGCACCTCGGAGAGGAAGAAGAGCAGTCCGATGGCCGCAATGAAGGTGGCGACGGAGAAGGAGAGGGTCATCTTGCCGTTCATGGGGCTTCCTGCCGGGGCTGGCCGCCCATCGTACGCCCGCGCGTGCCACGAGCGGATGGGGGGCCCGGAGGGGTGGTAACGGGAGCCGAACGCCCGGGTTCGCCGCCCACGCCCGGTTCGTGGCACCATGGCGGCGTGCTCCGGAGCCTGACCCTCGCCCTGCTGATCCCGCTGCTCGCGGCGGCGGCCTGCCGGGGGCCGTCCCTCGCCGACGCCGTGCCCCGGCGCGCTCGGGTACCCACCCTCGCCGCCGTGAAGGAAGAGGCGCCGCGCCGCAGCCTGGAGGACTTCCTCCGGCCTCGGGGCGAGCGGCCGGACGGTACGGCGCTGGACCTCGACCGCGCGATCGGCACGTTGCTCGACGCCGAGGCGCGCGCGCGCGAGCGCACGCCCGGCAACCCTGGGGATGCGTGCACCGATGCGCTCGACCGCTACGCCTGCGAGCGCGGGTTGAGCCGCGACGCGGCGCGCCTTCAATACAAGAACACCAGGTACAAGCAGCCGCCGGTCGAACCGCAGCCCAAGCGCTAGACCGGGTGACCGCTCAGCGGTGCTGGTCGAACAGGATCGGGTTGCCGTCCGGGTCTTCGATGACGAAGCTCGCCGGCCCCTCACCCGCCTCCGTGGCCGTACCGTCCGCGATCGTGATCCCGGCGGCGGCCACGGCCTGGCACAGGTCGCGAACGTCGGTGAAGGACCCGGCCTCCTGCATGGGGCCGGTCCAGCCCGGGTTGAACGTGAGGATGTTCTTCTCGAACATGCCTTCGAAGAGCCCGATCACGGTCGGACCGTTGGCGAGGATGACGTACTTGTGCGCCGGGTCGCCGCCCACCTGCTCGAAGCCGAGCTTGGTGTAGAAGGCCTGCGAGGCTGCGAGGTCCTTGACGGCGAGGCTGGTCGAGAAGGTGCCGAGATCCATGGGGTCTCCTCCGTGGGAGGCCTCACGCTACCCGGACCTGGCCCCCGGTGGGACGTGCCCGGGCTGCCCCGAGGCGTGCGATGATCCTGCGCATGCCCCGCCGTCGCCTGCACCAGATCACGTTCTTCGCGGCCGGGGTCTACAACGTCTTGTGGGGGCTCTGGGCAGCGCTCGACCCGCAGTGGCTGTTTCGCGTCGCGGGGATGCCGCCGATGGAGCACCCGGAGATGTTCGCGTGCCTCGGCATGGTCATCGGGGTCTACGGGCTGCTCTACCTCGAGGTCGCCCGACGCCCGGAACACGGGTTCCTGATCGCGGCCGTCGGCCTGCTGGGGAAGTTGCTCGGGCCCGCCGGGTGGTTCTTCGCCGTGAGTTCGGGCCGCTGGCCGCTGACGTCGGGTGTCCTGGTGCTCACGAACGACCTCATCTGGTGGATCCCGTTCGGGCTCTACCTGCGCGCCGCCTGGCCCGGGTGGCGTGCGACCTGGAAGGAGCCTGTCTGATGCGAGCTTGGCCCGGCGCGTTGCTGTTCATCCTCGTGTGCCAGGGCGCCGGGATCCTCGGCGCACTCAGCACCCAGACAGCCAGCTCCGCCTGGTACGCGACGCTGGAGCTGCCGTCGTTTCAGCCCCCGGGGTGGCTGTTCGGTCCCGTGTGGACGTTGCTCTACACGTTGATGGGCTTGGCTGCGTGGCGGGTGTGGCGCCGCGGCATGGCAACGCCGGGTGTGCGCAGCGCGCTGGTCTTGTTCGTCGTGCAGTTGCTGCTGAATGCGAGCTGGTCGCCGGTGTTCTTCGGCGCGCATCGCATCGATTGGGCCCTGGCGATCATCGCCGCGTTGTGGGCCGTGCTGGTGGCCACGATCGTGGCGTTCTGGCGCGTCGACCGCCCTGCGGCCTGGATGCTCGTGCCCTACCTCGCCTGGGTGAGCTTCGCGACGGCCCTGAACGCCACGATCCTCTCGCTGAACGGCTGAAACCCTCCCCGTCGAGGCCGGTTCGGGGGGCGGGCGATGGATGGCCTGCGCAAGAGGACCCAACCTGCGGCGTCGTCCGCAGGGCCGACGGGCTCGGGGTGGAGCGGGCACGTTTCGCCTGGGTAGCGGTTGCGCTCCTCTGGCTCCTCCTCACAATGAGGACCCCCGAAAGAGGAGATGACATGTCGACACGCGCTCGCTGGTGGACCCTCGCACTCGTCCTGACGCTCGGCGTCCTTGTTCCCTTCGGGCTGCAGGCCGACCTGATGGCCGACGAGCCCGTCGTCGGCGACACCGGCCACGTGGACAAGGAGGCGCTTGCCAAGCTCTTCAAGAAGCGCGGCTACTCGCCGTACGCGGGGCGCAGCTTCCCGACCCGCGTCTACTGGGGTGACACGCACCTGCACACGTCGCTCTCCATGGATGCGGGTGCCTTCGGCAACAAGCTCGGCATGGACGAGGCGTACAAGTTCGCCAAGGGCCAGGACGTCACCGCCTCCGGCGGCCAGGTGGCGCGCCTCTCGCGTCCGCTCGATTTCCTCGTGATCGCCGATCACTCCGATGGCATGGGCTTCTTCCAGGGCATCGCGGGGGGAGACCCCAAGTTCATGGCCGATGAACTGGGCCGCCGCTGGAACAAGATGATCAACAGCGGCCAGGGTGTCGAGGCCTCGCTGGAACTCATCGGTGCGTTCTCCCAGGGGAAGGTGCCGTGGAAGACCAACGATCCCAAGATGATGAAGCCCATCTGGAACAAGGTCATCGAGGCGGCCGAGCGTCATAACGACCCCGGCCACTTCACCGCCTTCATCGGCTACGAGTGGACCTCGCTCATCAAGGGCAACAACATGCACCGCTGCGTGATCTACAAGGACGGCGGCGACCTCGCCCGACAGACGCTGCCCTACACCAACGGCGATAGTTCCGACCCGGAGCAGCTCTGGAAGGCGCTCCAGGCCTACGAGGACAAGACCGGCGGGAGCGTGCTCGCGATCGCCCACAACGGCAACCTGAGCAACGGCATGATGTTCGCGGAGACGACGGTGGGCGGTCAGCCGCTGGACGCCGCCTACGCGAAGACGCGTGCCCGCTGGGAGCCGCTCTACGAGATCACCCAGATCAAGGGGGACGGGGAGACGCACCCGCTGCTCTCGCCGGACGACGAGTTCGCGGACTACGAGACGTGGGACTTCGGCAACCTGGATCTGAGCGTCAAGAAGAGTGACGACATGCTCAAGTACGAGTATGGCCGCGCGGCCCTCATGCTGGGGTTGGAGCTCGGCGCGAAGCTCGGGACGGATCCCTTCCAGGTGGGCTTCATCGGCAGCACCGACTCGCACACGTCGCTGGCGGCCGTCGAGGAAAACAGCTTCTTCGGCAAGCACGCCGGCTCGGAGCCCCAGCCCGAGCGCTGGAAGCACGCCTTCATGAAGAACGAGAACGGGACGATCAACGGCTGGCAGGAGACCTCCTCCGGCTACGCCGGCGTCTGGGCCACCGAGAACACCCGCGAGGCCCTGTGGGATGCCATGGCGCGTCGCGAGGTGTACGCCACGACGGGTCCGCGCATGGTCGTGCGTCTCTTCGGTGGGTACGACTTCAAGCCGATGCACGCCCTGGCGCGCAACCCGGCCGAGTTCGGCTACGGGCTCGGTGTCCCCATGGGCGGCACGCTGGCCAAGTCCGAGGGCGGCAAGGCGCCGACGTTCCTGGTCGCGGCCCTGCGTGATCCGATCGGTGGCAACCTCGACCGCATCCAGATCGTGAAGGGGTGGTTGGGCGCCGATGGCAAGGCCAAGGAGAAGGTCTACAACGTCGCCTGGGGCGACGCCGACAAGCGCAAGCTCGGCGCGGACGGCAAGCTTCCCGCCGTCGGCAACACGGTCGACGCCGCGACGGCCACGTGGACGAACACGATCGGCGACCCCGAACTCATCACGGTCTGGAAGGACCCGGACTTCGACGCGGAGCAGCGCGCGTTCTACTACGCGCGCGTCCTCGAGATCCCGACGCCGCGCTGGACGGCGTACGACGCGCTGCGCTTCAACCAGACCATGACGCCCGACGTGCCGATGAGCCATCAGGAGCGTGCGTACACCTCGGCCATCTGGTACACGCCGTCCAAGTAGTCGGCGCTACCAGCCGAAGCGGTCGGTGAGCATGAGCCGGGTGCCCGTGGCACCCGGCTTGACGCGTGCCGGCGGTGTACGGGCCCCACCCTTGGTGGAGGCTGGATCCCCATCCGGGTTTCGCTGCGGCAGCGCCTGCACTTGCTGCAGCACGTGGGCTAGGCTGCGCCCATGACCGAACGCGACTACTACGTTTCCTGCGGCCGTGGGCTCGAGCCCGCCGTGGTGGGGGAGCTCGCGTGCCTCTGGCTGCGCTCCGCCATCCGCGTGCAGGAACAGCTCCTCGACGCCCAGGTCCATGACGCGACCGACCTGTACGACGCGGTCTCCGAGATCGACTGGGATCTGTACCTCACGCCGGACCAGACCCTCGCGGTCACCGCCGCGATCCGGGATGCCCCGGAGTTCACGCACTCCGGCTACACGGCCCTGCGTGCGAAGGACGCCATCGTCGATCAGCAGCGCGCGCGCCACGGTCGGCGCTCCAGCGTCGACACGCAGATGCCCGACCTGCCCCTCAAGCTCGTGCTGCGGGGCGATCGCCTCCTGCTCTATCGCGACCTCGCCGGTGTCAGCCTGCACAAGCGCGGCTACCGGCCCGTGCAGGTGAAGAGCCCGCTCAACGAGGCCACCGCCGCGGGCTTGCTGCTGCGCAGTGGCTGGGACAAGGCCTCGCCCCTCGTGGATCCCATGTGCGGCTCGGGGACGTTCCTGATCGAGGCGGCGCTCATGGCGTGCGATTACGCGCCGGGACTCCTGCGCACGTTTCCCTTCGAGTTCTGGATCGACTTCGATGCCGACATCTGGGACGCGCTGCTCGATGCGGCGCGCGCGCGGGTGAAGCCCAAGCTGGGCTTCCAGTTGGCGGGCGCCGATCGCCACCCGGGGGCGATCTCGATTGCCAAGGAAAGCGCGCAGCTGGCGCGCGTCGGTGAGCTGGTGAGCTTCCACGTGGAGGGGGCGGCGACGTGGGAGCCCCCGATGCACCCGGCCTTCGTCGTGACGAACCCGCCCTACGGCGAGCGCCTGGGCGACGACGAGGAAGACCTCGAGTCGTCCTGGCACGACCTCGGCACGTTCCTGCACGAGCGCTGCGCGGGTGCGGAGGCCTGGGTGTTGTCGGGCAACCGCGAGGTCACCCGCCTGCTGCGGCTGCGGGCCTCCGCGCGCGTGCCCGTCATGAACGGGCCCATCGAGTGCCGCTGGCTGCGCTACGAGCTGCGTCCGCGCGACGCCGAATAGCCGCGCCGCGCAGGGGGGCCCCCGAACCGCCGCCGCGGGCGGAGGACCGGTCGCGGCGCATGGGCAGTCCCTGCTGGGCCATGCGACGGCTGCGCTACCGACGAGGGGCCGAAGCCCCCCGCAGCGACGGCGCTACTTCTCCTCGGGCTCGGCCGGCGTCTCGCCTTCGGGCGTCTCCGGGGTGTCGGGCGCCTTGTCCTTGGGGGCGGCGGCCTCGACGACCTCCGCTTCCTCGACGACGGCCGGTTCCTCGCGTGAGGCCTGGAAGTGCACGAGGCCATCCTTCATCTCGACGAGGATCTTCGTGCCTTCGGTGAAGTTGCCGCGCAGCACTTCTTCCGCGAGGGAGTCCTCGAGGATGCGCTGGATGGCGCGGCGCAGCGGACGCGCGCCGTACTCGGGGTTGTACCCCTCGTTGATGATGTACTCCTTGACCTCGGGCGTGAGGATGAGCTGGATGCTCTTGTCCTGCAGGCGCTTGGCCAGGCCGCCGGTCTCGATGTCGATGATCTGTGTGAGATCCTCGCGCGTGAGCTGACGGAAGACGATGATCTCGTCCACGCGGTTGAGGAACTCGGGGCGGAAGTGGCGCTCCACCTCCTTCATGAGTTCGTCGCGCATGCGCCGGTGGGTGTTGTCCTCGTCCGACTTGGCGAAGCCGACACCGCCCTGGCTCTTGATCGCGTCCGAGCCGACGTTGCTCGTCATGATGACGACGGTGTTCTTGAAGTCGACGTGACGGCCGAAGCTGTCCGTGAGGCGGCCCTCTTCCATGATCTGGAGCAGCATGTTGAAGGCGTCGTGGTGGGCCTTCTCGATCTCGTCGAACAGCACCACGCTGTACGGACGACGACGGACCTGCTCCGTGAGCTGGCCACCCTCCTCGAAGCCGACGTAGCCGGGAGGCGCGCCGACGAGACGGCTGACCGTGTGCTTCTCCATGTACTCGGACATGTCGATCTGGATGAGCGCATCAGGGTCGCCGAACATGAACTCGGCGAGGGTCTTGGACAGGTGCGTCTTGCCCACGCCCGTCGGGCCGAGGAAGATGAACGAACCCATCGGCCGGCGCGGGTCCTTGAGGCCCGAGCGGCTGCGGCGCAGCGCGCGGGCGATCGCCTTGATGGCGTCGTCCTGGCTGACGACCTTCTTGTGGAGCTCGTTCTCCATGTTGAGGAGACGATCGGCCTCGGCCTTCTCCATGCGCGTGAGCGGGATGCCGGTCATCTTCGAGATGGTCTCGCGGATGACCTCTTCGTCGCAGACGCCGGTGACGCTCTGCGTCTCCTCGCGCCACTCGCGCATGAGATGTTCCTTCTTGCGGCGCACCTTCTGGGCCTCGTCGCGCAGCTTGGCGGCGCGCTCGAAGTCCTGGGCCGCGACGGCCTCTTCCTTCTCACGGTCGAGGCGCTGGATCTCGCCTTCCATGTCCTTGAGGTCCGGCGGCTGGGTCATGGAGCGCAGACGCAGACGGGCGCCGGCCTCGTCCATGACGTCGATGGCCTTGTCCGGCAGGAAGCGGCCGTTGATGTAGCGCGAGCTGAGCTCGACGCAGGCCCGCAGCGCATCGTTGGTGAACTTGATGCGGTGGTGGGCCTCGTACTTGTCGCGCAGGCCGCGCAGGATCTCGTAGGCCTCGTCGCGCGTGGGCGGGTTGACCATCACCGTCTGGAAGCGGCGCTCGAGTGCGCCGTCCTTCTCGATGTACTTGCGATACTCGTCGAGGGTCGTGGCGCCGATGCACTGCACCTCGCCGCGCGAGAGCGCCGGCTTGAGCACGTTGCTGGCGTCGATGGCGCCTTCGGCACCACCCGCACCCACGAGCGTGTGAAGCTCGTCGATGAAGAGGATGACGTTCTTCGAGCGGCGCACCTCGGTCATGACCGCCTTGATGCGCTCCTCGAACTGACCGCGGTACTTCGTGCCTGCGACCATCATGGCCAGGTCGAGCACGACCAGGCGGCGGTTGCGGAGGATCTCGGGGATCTCGCCCTGCACGATCGACTGGGCCAGGCCCTCGACGATCGCCGTCTTGCCGACGCCGGCTTCGCCCAACAGGACGGGGTTGTTCTTGGTGCGGCGCGACAGCACCTGGATGACGCGCTCGATCTCGTCCTTCCGGCCGATGACCGGGTCGAGCTTGTTCTCGCGGGCGAGCTCCGTGAGGTCGCGGCCGAAGGCGTCCAGGGCCGGCGTCTTGGACTTGCCGCCCGGCGCGCTGCTGCCCCCCGAGGGCGCACCGATGTCGCCGGGCTCGTCGGTGTCCTGGTCGGGATCGGCCGGGTCCGCGCCGAGGAGCTCGAGCACCTCTTCGCGGACGTCGTCGAGCTTCACGCGGAGGTTGCGCAGCACCTGGGCCGCGATGCCCTCGTTCTCACGGATGAGTCCGAGCAGGAGGTGCTCCGTGCCGATGTAGGTGTGGCCGAGGTTGCTGGCCTCCTCGAGGCTCAACTCGAGCACCTTCTTCGCGCGCGGCGTGAAGGGCAGCTGGCCCATCGTCACCATCGTGGTGCCGTTGCTGACCAGCTTCTCGACCTCGCTGCGGATCTTCTTCAGGTCGATCTCGAGGTTCTTGAGGACCGAGGCCGCGACGCCGGACCCCTCCTGGACGAGTCCGAGGAGGACGTGCTCGGTGCCGATGTAGTCGTGGTTGAAGCGCTGGGCCTCTTGGCGGGCCAGCCCCATGACCTTGCGGGCGCGATCGGTGAAGCGGTCGAACATGGGCGTCTCCGACCCCCTGGCGGGAGGGTCTCTCGGTAGGTGCGTTCTCGGCCTTGATTCTGCCCCGCGGGGGGGCCGCTGCCCCGGATCGTCCCGAGGCCTGGACTGGACTCCGCCGAGTCTATGCCCGTCCGGCAGCCCCACGAGGCCCCTCCGTGCCGGGACGGCACGGGTTGGAGGCCCTGGAGTCGCCGGAGGCCATGGGTGCGAACCCCATGCCATGGGGCTCCCGCGGCGGCGCGAGCCCAAGGGCCCGCGCGCCCGCGCCGTCCGGATGTGCGCGATCCGGGCTAGACTGCGGCGGGCTTGGAACCGGATCTCCCGAGAGGACCGACATGCGCATCGCAGCCGCCGTTCTGGCATTGGTGGGGGCCTTCGCCCTCTTGAATCCCGTCCCCGCGTACGGCTGAGGCTGAGGCGCCGGTGGCGGTGGGGGCGGTCGCTCCGCAGTTTCGATGGGCAATGGCAATCCGAGTGGCGGCATCGGCACGCCCTCCATGGGGGGCGGTGGCCGGGGCGGACGCTCCGTCGGTGCCATGCCGCGCATGACCTGGTTCCAGTGGGCCGAGGTCCGCATCGGGCGGATCCAGGCCGTCACGCTAGCCGAGGGCGAGAAGGCCGCCGAGCCGATCTCCGACAAGGATCACCTGAAGCAGATCCTCGGGTACGACACGGCCACGGCGCGCGGCGACAAGCGCCCGGTGCTCGTCTACTTCCACTGGCCCCACGAGGACAAGGTCCACGGCAAGCTGTCGACCACGGTCTGCAGCCGCACGCTCGATGACGAGATGGCCGCGCGCTGGAGCAAGCTGTTCCGCTGCGTGCAGGTCGACATGGGCGAGAGCCTGCCGAAGTACACCAAGATGCTCGGCGAGAAGGGGCAGCCCCTGTTCGTGGCCCTCGACGACGAGCTCGACGTGGTCGGCGAGATCGAGGTCACCAAGAGCGGTGCGAAGCTGCGCAAGGCCCTCGAGAGCACGCTGAAGAAGTTCCCTGCGGCGGTCAAGGCACTCAAGCAGGCCGAGCGGGATCACAAGGCGGCGATCGCCCAGGCCAAGAAGCTCGAGAAGAAGAAGCAGTACGAAGAGGCCGTGAAGGTCATCGACAAGGTCCGCTTCGGCGACGTGAAGGTCACC
This sequence comes from Planctomycetota bacterium, assembly GCA_029213105.1. GTDB lineage: Bacteria > Planctomycetota > PLA2 > PLA2 > JAEUHO01 > JAHEIK01. The sequence goes on along the minus strand of JARGNS010000075.1, from coordinate 183 downwards.
AAGTCGTGGGAGAAGGCCTACTCGTACGGGATGCTGCTCGCCCAGAAGGCCGAGCGCGACCTCGAGAAGAGCCGCTAGCCCCCGACTTCGCGCCTCCATCGCCGCGCGCTCGCGCGCCGCGGCGTGACGCGTCCTGGCCTGCTAGCCGAAGTTCGCGCCGGCGATCTCGGCCAGCGCCTCGAC